>JANPAO010000374.1:0-12004 GCA_031429955.1 Phenylobacterium sp.
ATCACCGGCGGTGCCGACAACGACACGATCGATGGTGGCAACGGCAATGACATCCTGAACCTGGATCAAGGCACCAACATGGGCATTGGCGGCCTCGGGGATGACTCGATCATCGCAGGCGCAGGCAGTGACACGCTTACGGGTGGTGATGGCAATGACAGCCTGAACGGCGGTTCGGGCAACAACAACCTGGACGGCGGCATCGGCAATGACAGCCTGCTGGGTGGGGTCGGCAACGACACCATGACCGGCGGTGACGGCAATGACACCCTGGAGGGCAAAGCCGGCACCGACAACCTCGGCGGTGGCATTGGTTCCGACAGCATTACGGCGGGGGCCGGCAACGACACCATCACTGGCGGCGACGACAATGACGTCATCGTCGGCGGTGGCGGTGCCGACAATGTCTCCGGCGGCCTCGGTGCCGACAACATCACCGGCTCTGGTACACTGGCGGGCGACGACGGCAATGACACCATCGTCGGTGCCACATCGGCTGACGCCATCTCCGGGGGCCTGGGTGGTGACTCCCTCGTCGGCGGCGACGGCAACGACACCTTCACCGGCGGTGCGGGTGCCGACACCATGACCGCGGGTTCGGGTACCGATCGCTTCGTCTTTGTCGCAGGTGACTCCTCCAGCACCGTGGTGGACTCCATCTCGGGCTTCGGCGCAGGCGTCGACAAGTTCGCCGTCGGTGTTGTGGGCAGTGCGACCAACTTCGATGGCGGCACCAGTGCCACCAGCTTTGCCCAGGCGGCTTCGGAAGCCGGGGCGCTGATCGCGCTGGGCACCCGCGACATCATCGCCGTCACCGTGACGGGGGCTGATGCCGGCACCTATGTCTTCGTCGACAACGGAGGCACCAACACCATCGGTACCGCCATCAAGCTGGTGGGCACCCCCAGCGTGGTCTTCGGCGACTTCGTCGCCTAGGCCCAACCTCTGGAACGACAGTTTGGGGGCCGTCCTTCGGGGCGGCCCCTTTCTTTTGCCCTGGCCGGGAGGGACGGTTCCTGGCTTGATAGGCAGACACTGACGAGAGGATATCGATGCCGACCCTGACCTGGGGCGTGAAGCAGAGCTTCCGCAGCTATGTGGAGTCCATGGGCGGCGTGGTGACCACCAGCGCGCCGCGTAGCCCTGACGGGGGGTTTGTCTTCACCGCCGCTCCCGGTGAGGGATTGAGCCTGGATGCCGAGGGTCGGCTGACGGGGCGAGGCGTTTTCCTGGGCGAGGTGGCGTTCGAGGCCCACGGCGGCATGCTGAAGGTCGGCCTTGTCGATCCGATCCTGGAGATTGGCGATGCTGGTGCCATCCTGACCGTGGCCGATCACCCGACCCGAACCTACCGGCTGGAGGCCGCACGGCTGGACCTGGCGGCCATGAGCACCGGCCCTGCTGGCCAGCTGATCCTGCCCGCAGCCCTGATGATGTTCGGCAGCCAGTGGCTTGGCGACCACTATCCGGCAGGGGCCGCCCTCGACCCTGTCTGCCTGACCCTGGGGTAGTGGGCGCCCAAGCCTATTGGGTCTTGGGGAGGTCGGGCTCCGTCAGGCTGATCCGGCGCAGGTCGGCCAGGGTCCGGCCCTGGTCGTCGCGGCTGACGGCATCAGCATAGCGTCGGCCGAAGGCGATCTGGTCGGCGCGGTAATAGTGCAGGTCTCGCACCATCACCCCGAGCGCCGGGTCGTGGATCTCAAGCGTCAGGAACAGCCGCACCCCCTGGTCGATCATCTGTTGGGAGGTGAGGCCATGCAGGGGGCTCTGCTCATCAAGCACATGGATGATGGTCATGGTCATTGCGAAGATGGCCATGCGTGAATTGGTCAGGTTGAGGTCAACCGCGCGGTTGAACACATGGCCTTCCTCGCTGACGCTGCGGACCAGGGCCGACAGGCGGATACTGGCGTCGGACAGCACGTTCATCCGCCCATTGGCGAACCGGATCATCAGGGTCGGACGACCGTCCAACTGTGCCACCACCGGCTGGTCAGCATAGAGGACCTTGGCCCGCGGCTTGGAAAACCGCACGAAGGTCAGGCCCGTGACGATGGCGGTAAAGGCCATCCCCACGACGATCTCCACCCCTGCCACGGCGTGGCTATAGGCATTGGCGGGGTACATCTCCCCGTAGCCGACCGTCGCGAAGGTCTCGATGGAGAAGAAGAACGGGTCCAGCAGCGAGCCCGGTTGGGCATTGGCGACCGAGCCCGGAGCCAGAAAATAGACCACGGCGAAGATCAGGTTGATCCCCACATAGAGCCCTGCCACCCCGGCCAGGAACCAGCCCCAGCCGATGGTCAGGGCCAGATGATAGGGGTCGCGAAGGTCGTACCGGGTCGCCCCGATCTTGGCGAAGGCCGGCTCATCGGAGCCGCTGATGCCCCGCCGCTGCATGAGCCTGACTTGGCCGCTGGTCACAGGAGCCCCCCAGTTGGGTTTCGGACCCTGGTGAAGTGGGCTCTGGGCAAGCGACGCTTCACCCCGCCGCCCCGCTCTCCACCATGGCGGCGATCTCGGCGGGGTTATAGCCCAGTTCTGCCAGCACCTCGCGGGTGTGCTCGCCTAGCCCGGGCGCGGCGGGGCGTTGGGTGGCGTCCATGCCGGGGAAGCGGGCCGGGGCATTGGGGGAGCGGTAGGTGCCGCCGTGGCCGTCCTCCACCGCGATCAGGGCACCGGCGGCCTCCACCTGCGGATCAGCGGCCACCTCGGCGGGGGTCTGGACCGGGGCCCAGACGATGTCGGCTTCATCGAAGCGGCGGGCGATCTCGGTGAAGTCCAGGGCACCGAAGGCAGCCTCGAGCTCGGCCACTAGGTCGCGATTGTTGGCCTTGCGCGCCTTGCTGGTGGCAAACCGCTCATCCTGCGGCAACTCCGGGCGACCGCAGGCCTTGGCCAGGATCAGCCAGTCGGCATTGCCGCTGCGAGGGTTCAGCACGAACCAGCGGTCGTCCCGGCTCTTGTAGAAATTGGCCAGGGGATCGAAGGGATCGGTGCGGGGCCGGTTCGACGCCAGCTTGCCAAACACCAGCTGCACCGCCAGATCCGACCCCACCACATAGGTGCCCGTCGCCAGCAGCGAGGTGGCCACCAGCCGCCCGACCCCGGTCTTTTCCCGCTCATAGAGGGCCGCCAGGATCGCCGAGGTGGTGGCCAGCGAGGTGGTGTGGTCGCCAACACCGGTGCGCAGGATGAAGGGATCAGAACCCTTGGGCGTATGCATCCGCGCCACCCCGGCCCGCGACCAGAAGGCGGTGACATCAAAGCCCGGCAGGTGCGCGTCGGGACCCTCCAGGCCGTAACCGGTGACGACCGCATAGATCAGCCGGGCATTGGCCGCCCGCAGCGTTTCCTCGTCCAGCCGATACTTGCGCAGGGAGGCGGGACGGACATTGGTCAGGAAGACATCGGCCTCCAGGGCCAGCCGTGCCAAGGCGTCTCGCCCCTCAGGCTTGGTGATGTCCAGCACCACCCCGCGCTTGCCGCGGTTGTCCATGCCGAAGGTAGGGTTGCCGGTCAGCGCGCTCTTGGCGTCAGCAAAGACGTGGCGCATCGGATCGCCCTGAGGTCTCTCCACCTTGATCACCTCAGCACCCCAGTCGGCCAGGATGCCTGCGGCCCCGGGGGCGGCGATATAGGAGGCAAACTCGACGACCTTCAGACCCTTGAGCAGCACGCGCGTTCCCCACCTTGTTTGGTGGGCATAGTGGGGCGGCTTGGCCTGGGCCTCAAGCGGTGATGCGGGTCGCGCGGTCCTTGCGGGTCATGGCGGTGGCGTCGGCCACAGCGCGGGCGACGGCAGCCACGCTGACCGGCTTGCGCAGAACTGTGTCGGCGCCGGCCCCCAGGCAGGCGTAGCGACCTAGGGTTGGTGCGAGGTTACCGGGCCTGAGATAATCCACAGCTTCCGTCGATCGCCGCGATGCAACCGATCATTAAGCCTAACCAGTCACTATGATCGCGAGGGGCTCCGGTGATTCCGGATCGGGGACAGGTGAATTCATGGCGACCACGCGGGCGGCGCTCACAGACGAAGACATCCGCACCCTGGTGAAGGGTGCGACCCCTGATGAGCGGGCCGTGGCAGCCCACAAACTGTGCCGCAACATCGACAGTTTCGAGCTGACCGGCGAGGAGCGGGTTCAGGCTCAGGAGATCCTGCGGGTGATGGCCGCCGACGCCGCTGAACTGGTGCGTCGCGCCCTGGCCGTAACCCTGAAGAACTCGCCCATCGTGCCCCGCGACGTGGCCCTGAAGCTGGCCAAGGATGTCGAGAGCATCTCCCTGCCCATGCTGTCGGCCTCTCCGGTCTTCACCGACGAGGACCTGGCCGAGATCATCCGGCTCGGTGGCCCGGTCCGCCAGGTGGTGATCGCCAAGCGCCCCCGCGTGTCCCAGACGGTGACCAATGCCATTGTCGAATATGGCTCCGAACGCGCGGTGGAGGCGGCCTGCGCCAATGACAATGCCGACTTCGCCGACCGCGCGCTCAACCAGGTGCTGGAGCGCTTTGAGAAGTCCGAGAGGGTGCTGGCCGCGGTGGCCTATCGCCATGTCCTGCCCCTGGCGGTGACCGAGAAGCTGATCGATCTAGTCAGCGAAGGGGTGCGCGACCACCTGCTGAACCACCACGCCCTGTCGCCTGAACTGGCCCTGCAGATCGCCATGGGGGCCAAGGAGCGGGCCACCGTGGATCTGGTGGACCAGGCCGGCCGGGCCGCCGATGTGAAAGCCTTCGTCAACCACCTCCATAGTCATGAACGCCTGTCAGCTTCCCTGCTGCTCCGAGCCCTGGCGCACGGACACATGACCTTCTTTGAGTGGAGCCTGGCCGAACTTGCCAGTGTGCCGCACCACCGCACCTGGCTGATGATCCATGACGCGGGTCCTCTTGGGCTGCGGGCCATCTATGAGCGTTCTGGCCTGCCGGCCCGGCTCTACCCCGCCTTTCGGGCCGGAGTGGACACCTTCCATTCCATGGAGTTTGACGGTGGAGCCAAGGACCGGGAGCGGTTCCAGGAGCGCATGTTGCAGCGGTTCCTGACCCAGCCGGCCAGTGCCGCCAAGGATGATGTCGAGTACCTGCTGGAAAAAATGGACCGGGTCTCCACCGAGGCTCGAAAGACCGTGCGGATGGCCGAGAGCGCCTGACACGCCCTTGCCTTGAGCGCGCGCGGTGCCCAAGCTGGCACCATGACCCAGATCGCGCCCGACTCCGACATCAAGCCTGCCGCCACCATCCTGCTGCTCCGCGATGACCCAGCCTTCGAGGTCCTGATGGTCAAGCGCCATCACCAGATCGACTTTGCCTCCGGGGCCCTGGTTTTTCCAGGCGGCAAGTCCCATGCCGGCGATCATGACCCAGCCTGGGCCGATCACACCCTGGGGCATGACGATTTCGATGCCGAGCAGAGGGGCCTGAGAATCGCCGCCATCCGCGAGGTCTTTGAAGAGGCCGGGATCCTGCTGGCGGCCCACACCGATGGCTCACCCATGGGCGATCAGATCGCCCCGCTCGAGATCCGTCAGGCCGTAGATCGCGGCGAGTTGCCGTTCCTGGACGTGGTGCGCGACCTGGATGCCAAGCTCGACCTGCACGCCCTGACTGTCTTCGCCCGCTGGATCACGCCACCCCTGACCCCCTAGCGGTTCGACACCTGGTTCTATGCCGCCCTGGCTCCCGCCGATCAGTTGGCCGCCTGCGATGGTCGTGAGACGGTGGATGCGGAGTGGATCGAGCCCCAGGAGGTGCTGCGCCTGGCCGATGCCGGTGCCCGCAAGGTGATTTTCCCCACCCGCATGAATGTCCAACTGCTGGCCGAGGCCAACAGCGCCGCCGACTGCATCGCCCGTGCCCAGGGGCGGACCCTGGTGACGGTGCTTCCGAAGATTGAGGATGGTCCCGACGGCAAGGTTCTGACCCTGCCGGTGGATGCCGGCTACGGCATCGTCGCTGAGCCGCTGTCGCGGGTGATGTAGCGGTTAGGCCCCGGCCTCGGTGACGCGGGCTTCCAGGGCCTGGATCAGGGCCTTGCCCACCGGGTGTTCGTCGGTCTTGATCTCATCGCGGACGGCGGCCTTGATGGCGTCGATATGGGCATCAATCAGGCTGATGGGGGCCTGCATCCGCTTGTCCTTGTCGTCGATCAACCGGCAGAGCGAGGCCCCGATCCGGGTGATCAGCGGATACTCATAGGTGGTCCCAAGCCCCTTGAGATCATGGGCGCGGAAGTAGAGGGTTTCCATGGTCTCGACGGTCATGCCGTCGGCCTTGACCGCCTGCCGGGCCGCCTCAAGCTTGACCACCTCGTCCGATAACCATTGGGCGAAGTTCCCAGACAGGCCCTTGAGGGCGGCCTCGGCCTTGGCGATGGCGGCGGGGTCAATGGCCCCGAACCTCCCGCCGATCTTCAGGCGCAGGGTGTTGGGGACCTGGATCATCTGACCGGAATTCTGTTGGCTCACGGCTCGGCTCCCAATCTGGTTTCTCAACCCTAGAAGTAAGGCGTTAACAACGAATTAGACCTGCTCGCGGTGCTCAGACCGAGAACTGCTCGGCCAGGACGCGTTCCTCCAGGCTGCGGCCAGCATCGAACAGCATGTGCATGCTGATGTCGCGCGCCTCGGCGACATGGACCTCGACGACATCGCGAACCTCGAAGTTATCGGCCACCGCGCTGACCGGGCGCTTGTCGGCCTCCAGCACCTGGAAGCTCACCTTTGCGGTGTGGGCCAGCAAGGCGCCGCGCCAGCGTCGGGGGCGAAAGGCGCTGATGGGGGTCAGGGCCAATATCTTGGCGTCCAAGGGAATGATCGGGCCGTGGGCCGACAGATTATAGGCCGTCGAGCCGGCGGGAGTCGCTACCAGGGCCCCGTCGCAGGACAATTCGCTGAGGCGCACCTTGCCGTCGATGGAGATGGCCAGCTTGGCGGTCTGGCGTGTCTGGCGCAGCAGAGAAACCTCGTTGATCGCCAAGGCCTTGTGCGTGACACCTCGAGCATCGATGGCCATCATGCTCAGCGGATGGATCACCGCGCGCTCGGCCAGACCGATCCGTCCAAGCAGATCCTCCTCGGCATACTCGTTCATCAGAAAGCCCACCGACCCCCGGTTCATGCCGTAGATCGGTTTGGGGTCGCCGATCTGCTCATGCAGGGTCTCGAGCATGAAGCCGTCGCCGCCGAGGGCCACGATCACCTGGGCCTGGTCCAGCGGGGCGTCGCCATAGCGGGCGATCAGGGCGGCGCGCGCCTCCTGAGCCTCGGGGCGGTCGCTGGCCAGAAAGGTCAGGCGGGACACGGGGACGTTAGCCTTGGACATGGGACGAGGTGCGCGGGAAACGAGCGCCTTGTCAAACCCTGCCAGCGGCCTGGCGGAAGGCGGCATTGGCGATGTCAGGGGCAAAGGGGCCAAAGGCCCCGGTGGCCCGACGCACCCCCTCCTGGCCGCCGCCCGGGCGACCGCCGTTCAGATCGCGCACCAGGGTCAGGATGCTGGGAAACACGCTGCGATCAATGCCCACGGCCGCGCAGGCCAGGGCCAGCAGCTCTGGCCGGTCGGAGTTGATGGCGCGTTGCAGATGGTCGGGATCAAACCTGCCCAGCAGGGCCAGGCCGCTGATGAACAGCGACAGCCTGTTTTCCCGCAACGCCCGCAGCAGGTAGCCGGGCCGTAGCTGACCGGCCTGGTCCAGCTTCTCCAGCAGGCGCTGTTCCATGACCGCCTGGTCGGCATTGCGATCGGGTGCCGACGGCGTGTCGGCCACCGGGCGGGCACCGCCATGGGCCTCGGTGACGGCCTGGGCAATGGCCTCGTCCATCAGCGCGGGGTCCATGCGAAAGCGCGTGGTCAGAGCCTGGCGCAGGGCCTGGCCGACCCAGATGTACATCTCCCGGGCCAGGTCGTCGGTCAGGGCCGGGTGGCGGACGAGGGGCGAGCGGAGGGCGGCGATACGACGCGAGGCGCGCACCAGGGCTGCGACTTCGTGCCTGCCCACCGCGGCGCTGAGATTGGTGGCTAGGGCGGTCAGCACCGCCGGTTCGCTCTGTTGCAGAATGGCTGCCACCACCGGCGGGCCGATATTGGGTCGCCTGGCGATTTCGATCTGGTGCTCGACCGTGGCCTCCACCAGCAACCGCACCAGATCATGCTCCTTCAGCACCGGGCTGGCGGCAATGATCGGGCGGGCGATCTCAATCTCATCCAGGGCCAGAACATTGACCAGGGCCGCCGGTGCCCAGTCGGCGGAGGCCAGTTTCTCCGCCAGCCGCTTGCGGATATCCCGCTCGGCCTCCACCACCAGACTCATGAAAATCGATGACAGCAGGGCCTGGATCGGCGCCGACGCCATCACCGCATCGCCGCCTTCGCCAAGATCGGCGATGGCCAGCAGCAGCCGCTCGCGATCTGGTGCCGCACGGCTGCGGGCCAGGGCCAGGATTTCTTCGGTCTTGGCTGCGACGCTCAAACCCGTTTCCCTAGATATGCTGCGCGACCATCCCGCGCCGATTCTGCGCTTGAGCGTACGAAAACATGGTTACAAACCGTTACCGCGCAGGCGCTGACCTGCCGCACTGGAGGGCGACATGGCCGATCCCTTGATCCTGGCTCTGGACCAGGGCACCACCTCCACCCGGGCCATCCTGTTCGACGCCCAGGGCGTGGCCCTGGCTGAGGCGGGCCGTCCGCTGGAGCAGTTCTATCCCGCCGATGGCTGGGTGGAGCACGATGCGCAGGAGATCTTCACCGCCAGCATCGCGGTGATGGCACAGGCCATTGCCAAGTCGGGCCGGCCCGCCACCGACATCACCGCCATCGGCATCACCAACCAGCGCGAGACAGTGGTGATCTGGGATAAGGCCACCGGTGAACCCATCCACCGGGCCATCGTCTGGCAGGACCGTCGCACCGCCGCCACCTGCGAACGCCTGCGCCACGCCGGGCACGAGCCCCGGGTCACTGAGATCACCGGCCTGCTGCTGGACCCCTATTTCTCCGGCACCAAGATCGCCTGGCTGTTGGGGGAGATCCCCGGAGCCCGGGCCCGCGCCCAGGCCGGCGAACTACTGGCCGGCACCATGGATAGCTGGGTGATCTGGAAGCTGACCGGGGGCAGGGTCCACGCCACCGACGCCACCAACGCCTCCCGTACCCTGCTGTTTGATATCCGCGCCCAGACCTGGTCGGCCGAGATGCTGGCCATGCTGGACATTCCCGCCGCCCTGCTGCCCACCGTGCTCGACTGCGCCGACGACTATGGCACCACCGATCAGGGGCTGCTGGGGGCCGCCATCCCGATCCGTGGCGTGGCCGGCGATCAGCAGGTCGCCCTGATGGGGCAGGGCTGCATCCGCCCCGGCGAGATGAAGGCCACCTACGGCACCGGCTGCTTCATGCTGGTCAACACCGGGGCGGCGGCTCCCCTCTCGCGCGCCAAGCTGCTGACCACGGTGGCGGCGCGGGTAAAGGGGAGGGCGACCTATGCGCTGGAGGGCTCGATCTTCATCGCGGGCGCGGCCTTGCAATGGGTCAATGAGGGCCTGAATGTCCCTGGCGGCGGTAGCGCCATCGAGGCCCTGGCCATGGGCGCCAAGCCCGACCACGGCGTGGTGATGGTCCCGGCCTTCACCGGCCTCGGCGCGCCCTGGTGGGATGCGGAGGCACGCGGGGCCTTGTTTGGCCTGACCCGCGACACCACCCTGGCCGAGATCGCCCAAGCCGCCTTCGACGCCTGCGCCCTGCAGACCCGCGACCTTGTGGAGGCCATGCGCGCCGACGCCCCCCAGGCCTTTGGCAAGACCGCCGAGATCCGCATCGATGGCGGCATGTCGCGCTCAGCCTGGTTCAGCCAGCGACTGGCCGATCTCACCGGCGTGCCGGTGGGCCGCGCCACCTATCAGGAAACCCCGGCCCTGGGCGCGGCCCTGTTCGCGGGCTTGGGGGCCGGAGTCTACGCCACGGTAGAGGAAGCCGCCGGTGCCCGCCCGGCGACCGAACGCCACGACCCGACCCCCGACGTCCACCGCCGTGAAGCCGCCTATGCTCGATGGCTCGATGCTGTGGCCCGGGTGCGGACGGGGGGTTAGGGCGGCTCAAACCCCCAAGGCCGCCATGTCCCTCTGGTAGCCGGCTATGTCGGCAAACACCTTCGCCGGCAGATCACAGGCCAGGGCGGCCTCCACATTGGCCGCCTTGTCGTCGAAGAAGATCAGGCTCTCGCGGGGATGGGGATTGGCGGCCAGCATGGCCTCGAAATAGGCCGACTGAGGCTTGGCGGCCCCCAGGCGACAGGAGAAGAACAGGCCGTCGAACAGGGCTTCGTAGCCCAGCACGCTCTCCATGTGCCGTGCCCAGAAGGCATCCTGGTTGGTGCCGAGGTAGCAGGCAATGCCCAACCCTCGCAGCCGCGCGACCTCTGCCATCATGGCAGGGTCGGGCACCACCGCTCGCGCCGCCCAGAGCGTCAGATAGGCTGCTGGGTGGCCCGGCCATGCCATCTCTCGCAGCAGGGCCTCGCACCGGGCCTCAATCCGCGCGGCATCGAGCATGTCGTCAGAGCTAAGCCAACTGCCATAGAGCCTGGTGGCAAAGGCGCGGTGTTGCGCCTCTGTCCAGGGTCCGATCGATCCGGGGTCTGGGTGCTGCAGCACCCCGTCGGCATCAAAGATCACGCCGCGAAGGGGCATCGTTCCCATGGTCGGGGTTCCTGGCTGGCTCTTCGCCCGCAGACATTCTGAGCCGGTAAGTCTGGCACTGACTCGTCAATCTGTGTGAGAGTTTCAGACGGCACGGCCAACAAAAGCCGAGGGGTGGTGATGGCGGTTGAGATACACGGGTTCTGCGCGCCTCGCTTTGCGCCGCTGCAGGACGCTTTTGCCGCCAATTTCGAGGCCGGACGGGAGATCGGGGCCTCCCTGGGAGTGACCTTTCAGGGCGAGATGGTGGTGGATCTCTGGGCCGGGCACGCCGATCCCGAGCAGACCCGCCTCTGGGGCCAGGACACGCTGATCGGCGTCTATTCCACCACCAAGATGTCAGCCATCCTGTCGGCCCTGCTGCTGGTAGATCGCGGACAGCTGGATCTTGATGCCTCGGTGACCCGCTATTGGCCGGAGTTTGCGGCCGGCGGCAAGGCTGCTGTCACCGTTCGCCAGGCCCTGACCCACCAGGCCGGGGTCCCAGGCTTTGATCCGCCCATCACCCTGGAGGTGATGCGCGACTGGGAAGCGGTGACGGCGCGGCTGGCGGCTGAGCCCCACTGGTTCGGCGGCACCCCCAGGCTTTGCTATCACTACGGCACCTATGGCTTTCTAATCGGCGAGATCATCCGGCGCGTAGATGGGCGGGGCCCGCGACAATTCTTTGCCGAGGAGTTTGCCGGTCCGCTGGGCTGGGATATCCACATTGGCCTCGCCGACCCATCCGACTTCGAGCGCATCGCCGCTGAGCAATGGACCGAGGTCGGGATGGCGGACCTGCACATCGACCCGCTGGTGACCCGGATGGTGCAATCGACGCCGATGGGGGTCGAGGCAACTTGGGAAAAGGCTCACACCGAAGACCCAGGCGGCAACGGATATGCCAATGGCCGCTCGATCGCCCAGCTCTGCAGCCTGGTGGCCATGGGCGGCCAGCTGGGCGGCGTGCGCTATCTGTCAGAGGCCATCCTGGCTGAGGCGGGACGCGAGCAGGTGTTCGGCAACGACCCGCGGGCCGGGCCTCTCAGCATGGGGCTGGGGTTTGGACGACACCATGCCGAACACTTTCCGCACCTGTCGGCGGCCGGTCTCGGCTGGGGCGGCATCGGCGGTTCGGTGGGGCTTGCCGATCCCGCCTTTGGCGTCAGCCTCGGCTATGCGCCCAACCACATGATCCTTGAACCCAGCCCCATGGGCGAGCGCCAGGCCCCAATCATCACGGCGTTGGAGGCGGTGGTCGGGATCCGCTGAGGTCTGTTTTCAGGTCCCCCGCCCCACCTCGTACGTCTTCCTCGGGCTTGTC
>JANPAO010000375.1:0-5068 GCA_031429955.1 Phenylobacterium sp.
ACCCACGTGATGGTCTTCGCCCGCACCTCCGGCAAGGACGGCGACGCGACCGGCATCACCTGCTTCATCGTGCCGGCCGACACCCCCGGGGTGAAGATCGAAGAATATATGTGGACCTTCAACATGCCCACGGACCACCCGCGGGTCAGCTTCACCAATGTCTGGATCCCGGAGGATTCTTACTGGGGTCAGATCGACCGGGGCCTGGGCCTGGGTCAGAGCTTCGTGCACCAGAACCGCATCCGCCAGGCCGCCTCCTCCCTGGGCGCCGCGGTCTATTGCATTGAGGAGAGCGTGAAATATGCCCGGACCCGCAAGCCCTTCGGCAAGCCCCTGGCCGAGAACCAGGCCATCCAGTGGCCGCTGGTAGAGCTGTCCACCCAGTGCGAGATGCTGCGCTGGCTGATCCGCAAAACGGCCTGGGACATGGACAATATGGAGCACAAGGAGATCGAACGGCAGATCTCCGACAAGGTCTCGATGTGTAACTACTGGGCCAACCGCCTGGTCTGCGAGGCCGCCGACCGGGCCATGCAGGTGCACGGCGGCATCGGCTACTCCCGCCACAAACCCTTCGAGCACATCTATCGCCACCACCGCCGCTACCGGATCACCGAGGGCGCCGAGGAGATCCAGATCCGCAAGGTCGCGGCCTTCCTGTTCGGCTTCATGGGGCCGAAGAAAAAGGCCTATGCCGAGGCCGGACTCTAGGTAGGACGTCTGCCACCCCTTCGGCCAAGGCCGCTCTGACCCTCAAGGAGACCACCCTGGTCGCTGCAAACTATGTACGGGACCAGGCGCGTGGGGGCCCGGTGCCGCTGTCGACCAAGGTCTATCAGGGCCTTGGTGCCCTGCCTGACGTGTTCAAGGGCTTCGGCTTTGGCACCTTCCTGCTGTTCTTCTACAGCCAGGTCCTGGGCGCCTCCCCGGTCCTGATCTCGACGGCCATTGCCCTGACCACCTTCCTGGATGCCGCCGTCGATCCGATCATCGGATCCTTCTCCGACAATCTGAAGTCCCGGTTGGGCCGGCGCCACCCTCTGATGTACGCCGCCGCCCTGCCTCTGGCGCTGGGCCTCTACCTGATTTTCTCGCCGCCCCTGGGGTGGGAAGGGACACAGCTCTTCATCTGGGTCCTGGCCTGCTCGGCCCTGGTCAATGTCGCCATCAGCGTCTTCGCCGTGCCCTGGACCGCCCTGATGGCCGAGCTGTCGGACGACTATTCTGAGCGCACCGAGATCGTCATCTGGCGCTACGCCATGGGCTGGACCGGCGGCCTGATATTCACCTTCAGCGTCTGGACTTTCGTCTTTCCCAGCAGCCCCGCCTTCACGCCGGGCCAACTGAACCCCGACGGCTACCGGCTGTTCGCCCCGGTGTTGGCGCTCTGTGCGGGGATCGCGGTTCTGGTGACCACCCATCTGACCCGCCGGGAGGTGCCCTTCCTCATCCAGCCCGCAGAGGTCTCCAGCTTCAGTATTCCGCGGCTGTTTGGCGAGATGGGTGCCATGCTCTCCAACCGCGACTTTCTTGTGCTGTTCTGCGGGGCCCTATTGTCGGCCTGCATCGGCGGGACGGTGGGTGCGCTGGGCATCTATATGAGCACCTTTTTCTGGGGTCTGGGTCCTGCCGAACTCCGCTGGTTCAGCCTGGGCCTGGTGGGGGCTATCGTGGCCTTCTTCATCCTGCCGCCCCTGCAGAAGCGCCTGGACAAGAAGACCCTGCTGGTGGGCTGTTTCGGCCTGCTGCTGGTGGACGGCATCGCGCTCATCAGTCTGAGGCTGGCGGGGTTGCTGCCCCCCAACGGATCAGACGCCCTCTTTGCCCTGCTGCTGGGCAACCACATGCTGCGCACCTGCTGGGACACCATCCTGGGGGTGATGTTTGTCTCCATGCTGGCCGACTCCCTGGACTCCCAGGAGTTGCGCAACGGCAAGCGGCAGGAGGGGATGTTCGCGGCAGCCCTGTCCTTCTCCACCAAGGCCACCAGCGGTATCGGCGTCCTGGTGGCGGGCATCTTCCTGGAGAACGTCATCCGCTGGCCGCAGAAGGTCCAGCCCGGCCACGTGGACCCCGATGTGATCTTCCGCCTGGGCCTGGTGGCCGGCGTGATCATCCCGCTGTTCTACATCATCCCCCTGATCACCGGCCTGCTCTACCGCATCACCCGCGAGGAACATGCCGAGATCCGCCGCCAGGTGGAGGCCCGCCGGGGGCTCCACCTCAAGGGCACCGATGGCGGTTGATCTCCAAAGCCATGCTTTTGGTGCCCAGCATCATGGAGGGATCCAGGGCGCGGCCCTATTCTGAGGCTCCCCCTCAGTGAAACTCGCGCCTCATGTTCCAGATCGCCGCGCCTGCAGGGCGTTCTGCTCGCCCTGGCCGCGATCCTGACCCTCGGCGGCCTGCTCCAACCCTGGCCGATGCTGTGTCGGTTGAGCCAGGCTATGCCACTGGAACGCTCGGAAATCACTTCAAAGACCTTTGATCACGAAGCCTCTCGAGTGGGAGGTTCTGGAGCGCGCATGAGTTACGGACCAACCGACACCATCCTGATGGTCTTGCACGGACTGATCGGCACGGGAATTGTGGCCGCTGGAGTGACCGCGCTACTCTCCCGAAAGGGAATGCGTCTGCATAGAAATTCGGGTAAGGCTTTCGTTGTACTGTATTTCCTGATGGGTCTCGTCATCTCCACCTCGTTGTTTGCTTCCGCAACATTGATTTCTACTCTCGGAATTGTCTTCACAGCTCTCATCATTTACCTGGTTTTAACGTCCTGGGTGACGGTCAAGGTGCCACCTTCAACCTTGAGCCGGATCAACTATGCGGCCCCCGCAGTCGTGATTTCGATTGGATCGCTGGCCCTGTTCTGGGGATGTCAGGCTCTGACCGGGCGACTACAGCTCGCAGATGATATTCCCGTGGCGGCGTATTTTGCGTTCGCGGCACTGGCATTCTTTGCCGCGCACCGCGACATTTCCGTTGTGCGGCGTGGCGGCATTGCCGGCACACCACGACTGATCCGACATCTCTGGCGTATGTGTCTGGCACTCTATTTTTCAGTTGCCACGCTTTTTACCGGGCCAGGTTCAGTGATTTTTCCTGATGCCATCCGTGGATCGTGGCCACTTGTGATCCCGGAGATGTCCGTCGCGGCTTTAACCATCTACCTCGTCGTCCGACTGACTCGGGCGGACACGCAGCGCGGCTGATCTCCAAAGCCAAGCCTCTGATACCCAGGGTCATGGAGGGCCTAGGGGCGCGATCCTAGTCTGAGGCTCCCCCTCAGTGAGACCTGCGCCTCATGTCTTCGATCACAGCACCCACCGCAGCCACCCCCGCCGCCGGCCGGCCCCTGCTGACCCACGCCGTGCGGGCCTGGTTCCTGGTCACCGTGCTGGGCCAGGGGATGTTCCTGATCTACATCACCGGCTTCTACGCCCCGCCCGCAGCGCGGGGCACGCTGGCGGACTGGTCCAAGCATCGCCAGGTGATCGACGGCTATGTGGCGGGCGACGTTGCGGGCAATCTGATGTTTGGCCTGCACGTGGGTCTGGCGGCGATCCTGACCCTGGGTGGCCTGCTGCAACTGTGGCCCGCCCTGCGGCGGCGGGTGCCACGGCTCCACCGGTGGAACGGTCGCCTGTTTGTCACCGCAGCCCTGGCTGCCGCCCTGGGCGGGCTGTGGCTGGTCTGGGTGCGCGGCTCGCGGCTGGACCTGGCCAGCGGCATTGGCATCACCCTGAATGCGGTGCTGATCGTGACCTTCGTCACCCTGGCCTGGCGCGCCGCCCGGGCGCGGAACTTCAAGGTCCATGAGGCCTGGGCCGTCCGGTCCTTTCTGGTGGTGAGCGGGGTCTGGTTCCTGCGGGTGGGCATGATGGCCTTCGGGCTGGTGGCCTCAGGCCTGCTGGGCGCACCGGCCAGCCTCAGCATGGCCTTCTTCTCGGTCTGGAGCTTCGGCTGCTACCTGGTGCCCCTGGCGGTCTACGAACTCTACCGCCGCGCCGTGGCCAGCCCGGTGCCCCAGGCCCGCACGACCATGGCGGTGGGCCTGATGACGCTCACCCTGCTGATGGCCGGCGGCATCGTCGGCGCGATCCTGATGATGTGGCTGCCGCCGTTGAGGGCCTCGGGGCTGTTTGGGTAGTGGCAGCGCGTAAGGATAGGGGGGATCGGGGCTTGGTGACGACGCTATGAATCGCTGGACGATTGACAGTGCTACGGCTAAGCCGTAGTTCATGAGGGACGATGAGTTCGAGTGGGGCGATGCTAAGGCCGCATCCAACCGAACCAGCCACGGGGTTTCGTTCGAGGCTGCGCGTGACGTGTTTCGTGATCCCTTCGCCCTCGACTGGCTCGATGAGCGTGAGGACTACGGCGAAGAGCGGTTCTCGACCATTGGCCTGGTGGATGGTCGCCTGCTCTATGTTGCCTACACGATGAGGGACGAGCGCATCCGCATTATCTCCGCCCGAGGCGCTGAGCCGCATGAGTACCGATGCTACCATGACGAAAATGACTGAGCCGACCAAGCACGATTGGAGCCGCCTCGATGCTATGACGGCGGCGGAGCGACACAGCGCTGCCGTTCGCGATCCTGACGCCCAACCCCTCACATCCGACGAGATGGACCGCCTGCCGCGCCGTCCCCAGGTTCGGGTGATTCGTCGCGCCCTAGGGCTCTCGCAGGAAGACTTCGCGGCGCGCTTTCAGATCCCGCTCGGCACGCTGCGCGATTGGGAACAGGGTCGCAAAGACCCAGACGCGGCGGCGCGCGCCTACCTGATCGTGATTGGACGCAACCCTGCGGCGGTCAGCGAAGCCCTTCACCCCACCCCGTGACAGCGAGCGCGCGATGCCCTCAGCTACCCGCCGACGGCGCTGCCGGTCACCCGGTCGCCACGCTCTGGGGCCGGCGAGGCGAAAGTCGAAGGTGGGTTGAGGAATTAGGTTAACGCAATTGACATCACGTCACCGTAATACTCAACACGGCACCACCGCAAATCTCGTTATGATCAGGTGACTGTGGTGCGCGAAAATCGAGGCTCAAAGCCCAAGAGCC
>JANPAO010000376.1:0-2218 GCA_031429955.1 Phenylobacterium sp.
TACGCCACCCCAGATAGACTCGAGAAGCTATCCTTCTCGCCGATCACCATGAAGCACGACCTACTGACCTTGATCAGCCAGGAAGTCGCCAATGCCCGCGCCGGAAAGTCGGCCGCCATCTGGGCGAAGCTCAACTCGATCGTGGACCCCGTCCTGATCGACAGTCTGTACGAGGCCAGCCAGGCCGGGGTCTCCATCGATCTGGTGGTGCGCGGCATCTGCTGCCTGCGGCCAGGTGTCCTCGGACTGTCGGAGAACATTCGGGTCAAGTCCATCGTCGGCAGGTTCCTCGAGCACGCCCGGATTGTTGCCTTCGCCAATGGAGCTCCCATGCCCTCGGCCGAGACCCGGGTCTTCATTTCTTCAGCCGATTGGATGCCGCGCAATCTGGACCGCCGGGTGGAGTGCCTGACGCCGGTGGAAAACCCCACCGTCCACCAGCAGGTCCTGCAACAGATCATGGTCGCCAACCTCAAGGACGAAGCGCAAAGCTGGACGCTGGATGGCGATGGCCGCTATACCCGGGACCCGTCGTGGGATCACCCGGGCGCCTTCTCCGCGCACGAGTACTTCATGACCAATCCCAGCCTTTCGGGTCGGGGGCAAAAGGTGAAGGACATGCCGCGCGCGATCGATCATGTGGCCACGCACGGATAGCCCGCCCGGTCACCAGGCCGCCGTCATCGACCTGGGCTCCAACTCCGTCCGTCTGGTGATCTACCGGCTGGAGGGCCGCGCCATCTGGACGGTCTTCAACGAGAAGGCCCTGGCTGGGCTGGGGCGCGACATTGTCGCCACCGGGCGGCTGTCCCCCGACGGGGTCGAGACGGCCATGGCTGCGATGCGCAGGTTCCGTGCTGTCCTCGATGGCATGGATGGATCTGAAATCCTGGTGGTGGCCACCGCGGCGGTCCGCGAAGCGACCGACGGCAATGCTTTCCTGCAAAGGGTCCAGGCCGAAACGGGTCTGAGGGTGCGGGTGCTCTCCGGGGAGGAGGAGGCCCGCTATGCCGCCCTTGGCGTCCTGGCCGGCCAACCGGATGCCCAGGGTGTGGTGGGAGACCTGGGGGGCTCCAGTCTTGAACTCATTCGTCTCGCCCAGGGGCGGTTTGGCGAGGGCTTGACCCTGCCGCTTGGCCCCTTCGCCCTGGGTGCGCCGCGACCTCTGGAGATTTACGGGACCCGGCGGCGGATCGATCAGGCCCTGGCCGAGGTCGGCGGCGACTTCCTCTCACCCCAGTTTCACGCCGTCGGCGGCGCTTGGCGCAATCTGGCCCTGCTCCACATGATCATGGCCGACTATCCCCTGAGGATCGCCCACCAGTACGAAATTAGCCGGGCCGATGCGGTCGACGTTTCGCGCTTTGTCAGCCGACAGTCTCGCGGCTCACTGGAGCGAATCCAGGGCCTGTCGAAGAAGCGCTTCGAGACCCTCCCCTATTCAGCCCTGGTGCTGGACGCCCTGATCGAGCGCCTGGGCGTGGAGAGCGTGGTGGTCTCGGCCTATGGTCTGAGAGAAGGTCTGTTGCTGGAGACCATGTCTCCCGACGACCGATCCCGCGACCCCCTGATTGAGGGCTGCGAAGCCCTTACGGCGGTTCGAGGCCTATCCCTGGACCTCGGACGTGCCCTGGAGTCCTGGCTCGGCTTGGCCTTTGCCCAACTGCCCCCGGTCTTTGGCGAGCGAGACTCCATCTTGACGGCAGCGGCCTGCCGTCTGGCCGACCTTGGTGCTCGACTGCACCCGGATCACCGTGCGGACCTGGCCTTCGACAAGGTGCTGCGCGCTCCGGTGGCGGGCATGACCCACGCCGAAAGGGCCTTCCTGGCCTGCGCGACCTTTGCGCGGCATTCCAGTGCGCCGGTCACACCCGAGCCGGAGACCATAGCGCGAATCCTCTCCGCCGAACGGCGCCAGCGCGCCAGGGCACTGGGGGCGGCCGTGCGCCTGGGCTGCGACCTCTCAGGGCGTAACGCCTCCCTACTGCCGCGCTCTCACCTGGCGATCCACCCAGGCCGTCTGACCCTGGGTGCCGAGATCGGCTGGCGTGACATGCTTCTTGGGGAGCAAACCGGCAAGCGCGCCATGACCCTGGCCACGGCGCTGAAACTCAAACTGGAAATGGCCTGACACCATGCAACTCCTTCTGTCGGCCGCAGCCCTCGAGCGGATCAAGGACCGGATCGCGCCTCTCGCAGGCGACCTGGACATCATCAC
>JANPAO010000377.1:0-1853 GCA_031429955.1 Phenylobacterium sp.
CGACGATCTCTCCGGCCACTTCCCGAGCCCGGGTCATCAACTGGTCTGCCGGCACAACATGGGTGCACAGGCCCATCTCCAGGCTCTCGTCTGCCGACAGGGTGCGGCCGGTAAAGATCAACTCGGCCGCCTTGGACCAACCGATCAGGCGCGGCAGGAACCAGGTGCCGCCGGACTCTGGCACAATGCCACGTTTGACGAAGGCCGCCGCCAGCTTGGCTCCCTGGGCCATCATGCGGATGTCGCAGCCCAAGGCCGTGTCCAGCCCATAGCCCGCCGCCGACCCGTTCAGGGCACAGATGGTGGGCTTGCTCATATTGAAGATCACGGTGGGCGGCGTATTCTTCAGGTCCAGGTCCACCGAGACCGTGCTGACCTGGCTGTCGGAGCCGATCCCGTTCCCGCTGGTGGCGCTCACCAGGTCCAGCCCGGCGCAGAAGGCCCGGCCCGAACCGGTCAGGATCACGCAGCGCACCTCAGGATCTGCGTCGGCCTTCAGCAGCAGCTTGGTCAGCAGGTTGAGCATGGGGCCGGAGATGGTGTTCAGCCGCTCGGGCCGATTGAGGGTCAGGGTCGCGATCCCCTCGGAGACCTCATAGAGCACTTCATCGGTCTGATCGGCGCGCGCCTGGGCCAGGGTCTCGCTCATATTCAACTCCCAAATCTCTGTTCTTAGGCTTTGGGCCAGCTAAGGACCGATGGCGGCCGGATGCAAGGTTTGAGTCCGCTAGGGGCGGGCTGGGTGGCCTGGCGGCGGATCATCGGCCGGGTCCGACGGTCATGGAGACCAAAACCCTATCTCCCGCCGTCACATCGGCCTTCTTACGCACCGCCGCCTTCAAGGGCAGATAGTAGGTCCCATCCTTGGCAAATAGCGCGGTTGAAAAGGCGACGCCGTTGATCTGTGCTTCGACGGGGATCATGCCCCAGCCATAGGACACGAGCTTCGAGAGACCCCTGATCTCGGCGGCCTCCTTCGCCGGCAGGGGCGCATAGAAGTAGGGCGACGGGCCGCGCCAGTAGATGACCTCGGCCTCAAACCTGAACCCCATCACGCCCCCTCACCACCCCGATCGCTGCCATCAGCCCATGCGCTAAGGCCGTCTTTTCCTCCGGCGTCATCGCCAAATAGCCCGCCCGCTCCGTGTCCAAGGCCGCAAACTGCTGCGCCTCCAACGGGACGCCGGGCGGCAGGGCGGCCACATGCCAGTGGACGTGACGCTTGGCCTGCTGGCTGCCCAGGGACAGGATGTAGATGCGCTCGGTTTCCAGCGTCGCTCGCAGGGCCTCGCCCACGTCATGAACCAGGGCCTGGAGCCGAAGATAGTCGTTGCGGCTGAAGTCCCCGGTCACCTGTTCCGGATGCGCCTTGGGGCAGACCAGGACATAGCCCGGCAGGGGCGGAAACTTGTTGAGGAAGGCGATGGAGAACTCATCTTCGTAGACAAGGTGGTGGGCAAACGCAGGGTCCCCCGACACCAGGCCGCAGATGAAGCACCCGCGACTCTGGATTGAGGCCACATAGCTCGCCACATCGAACGGCTGCCGCTCACCCACGGCGCACCACCCTCACAGCCCGGCGCAGAAGGCCCGGCCCGAGCCGGTCAGGATCACGCAGCGCACGTCAGGATCTGCGTCGGCCTTCAGCAGCAGCTTGGTCAGCAGGTTGAGCATGGGGCCGGAAATCGTGTTCAGCCGCTCAGGTCGGTTGAGGGTCAGGGTCGCAATCCCCTCGGAGACCTCATAGAGTACTTCATCGGTCTGATCGGCGCGCGCCTGGGCCAGGGTCTCGCTCATATTCAACTCCCAAATCTCTGTTCTTAGGCTTTGGCCCCGCTAAGGACCGATGGCGG
>JANPAO010000378.1:0-14311 GCA_031429955.1 Phenylobacterium sp.
CGACGTGACCCACATCCTTATCGCCCTGACGACGCTCGCAGCGGTGGTGGCGATCACGGTTCTGGGCGGACATCCCTTCTGAGCGGCCCAGCCGAGGAACTGTAAAACAATGTAAACTGGGTAATCGCGGCGGCGCGCGCCGAAACGCCATCTGTTAGGGTTTGGTTAAGTTCAATCTTACCCCCCTACAGGTTGCTCGCATGTCCGACCCCGATGAAGTCGCCCTCGCCCGGCGGGCGAAGTTCGACAAGACCTGGAACATCAATCCCCTGGTGGCAGAGATCGCCGAGGTCCTGATGGCCCTGGGCGGCTCGGCACACCGCAATCTGGTAGCCGAGCGGATTGCCATCCGCCGCAGCCGCCAGGATGCATCCGACGGCCTGCGTCGCGACATCTTCGAGGCCTTTGACGCCCACTGCGACGGTGCCGCCCGCGCGGGACTGCCCAGCCTGGTCCACCTGCCCTTTGGCGCAGGATCGCACCGCTGGGCCCTGACCCTCGAAGCCCAAGGGGTCCTGCAGGCCGCGACGCCACTTCCCGTTCGCCCGGCGAAGGTCCGATGAGCGGCGCACGCCGAGTGATCGGGCTGGCGACGCTCGTGGCCGGCGGCGGCTTTGCTTGCGGGCTGGCCCTGGGACTGATGCTGCTACAGGCCTGACCCCATGAAGCTGATTCACCGAGGTCTGTTCGTGGCCGGCGTGCTGGCCGTCAATGTGGTGATTTGGCTGCTGATCCTGTGGCTCGGGCGATTGGTCCTGCAGCCGGGTTGACGGCAAAGCCGCTGGGCCAGACAGTCAGAGCCATGGTTTCCCGAACTCTGATCGCCGTCTCCGCTTTCGCCTTCCTCACCGGCTGCGCGACTGCGCCTCAGGTGGTGCGGACGGGCGATCCCGGGTTTGCGACCGACAAGACCTTGGCCCTTGCCCCCAGCGCCGCAGACCCCCTCAACCGCGACCTCCAGTCTGCCGCCGCAGCCTTGGTCCTTCAGCGCCTCGGGGCCGAACGCGGCGGTGATACCGCGACCGCCGACTATCTGTTGCAGGTAACCGTCGCCACCCTACCGCGCGGTATGGGTATCAGGGACGGTGAGGCCTGGGTGTTCGACGCCACGCGCCATCGACCCTGGCAGAGGTCTGGGGTCGCCTATGCCCTAAGTTTGGCGGCCATTGAAGCCCGCACCGGCAAGGTGGTCTATGCCGTGACGGCGGCCCAAACGTCTCGCGGAGATCCTGCGCCGGCGGTGGGGCACCTGGTGGATGCAGCCTTTCCGAAGCCCTGATCTGGCGGGTTAGGCCTCGTCATAGGGCGGCGGAAGTTGGCCAGCCTTGAACAGGATCACCGGGGTTTCGTCATAGTCGCCAAGCTCCGCGTCTGCGGAGGCCGAGAAGGCCACCACGCCTAGCCGGGTGTCAGCCAGGCGCTCGGCCTTGCGCCGTGCCTCTTCCGCCGACTTGCAGATCAACACCTGTTCGGCCTTCAGGCCCTTACCCTTGCCGGCGATATAGGCCTGGACCAGATGAACGGTTTCGCGCCCCACAGGGGGCCTATTTCTTCAAGACGTTGGGAGTCCAGCCGGCCGGGGCCGTGTTCTTGGGCTTTTCGGCCTTGGGCTTGCGGACTTCCTTGTTGCTCTTCTTCTGACCCTTGGCCATGGCGGTGTCCTTATCGCGCCCCGGCACGGGGCGACGCAGCAACGTGTCTCTAGCACGCCGCGCGCCGCCCCTTTCGGGAATTCTCTATTCGGCCGGCTCGTCCTTCGACAGCCAGCGATAGGTCACCCCGGCCAGGACGGCCCCCGCCAGGGGCGCAACCCAGAACAGCCAGAGCTGCTGCAGAGCCCAGCCGCCCACCAGGAGGGCCGGCCCGGTGCTGCGGGCAGGGTTCACCGAGGTGTTGGTGACCGGAATGCTGATCAGATGGATCAGGGTCAGGCACAGGCCGATGGCCAGGGGGGCAAAGCCCGCCGGGGCCTTGGGATGGGTGGCCCCCATGATGACGAACAGGAAGGCAAAGGTCATGGCCACCTCCGTCACCAGACTGGCCTCCAGCGTGTAGCCGCCCGGTGAGTGGACACCGTAGCCGTTGCTGGCAAAGCCGCCGGCAAGATCAAAGCCCGCATGACCGCTGGCGATCACATAGAGCAGGCCGGCCCCGGCGATTCCCCCCAGCACCTGGGCGATCACGTAGCCCGGCAGGTCGGCACCCTTGAACCGCCCCCCGGCCCACAGCCCAACTGACACCGCCGGGTTGAGGTGACAGCCCGACACATGGCCGATGGCATAGGCCATGGTCACCACCGTCAGACCAAAGGCCAGGGACACCCCGACGAACCCGATCCCCAGCTCCGGATAGGCCGCCGCCAGGACTGCCGACCCACAACCGCCCAGCACCAGCCAGGCTGTGCCGATGAACTCTGCAACAAGCTTCTTCAACATGGTCGTTCCTCCCTATTTTCAAGGAGGCTAGAGCATTTTCCGATAAGTGTGAAACGGTTATCGGGTCGAAAAATGCTCTAACTTTTTGAATTAGAGCCCTTTTTATCCGATCTGATTGACGCAGTCAGATCGGAAAGGGCTCTAGCTGAAAACTCTCGCCGCGAACAACCCCCAGGCGAATTGCGCCGGGCACCCCTTGGGTCAGGCGAGCAATCGAGCCTAGATTGATCCCGAGCCAGGAGAGGGAGCCAGACGTGGACCGACCAGGATTGTTGAGCCGGCTGGTGCTGGGGGCCGCCATTCTGAGCGGGGTCAGCTATCTGGCCTCCCGCTACGTCCTCTTGCCCGACCCCCTGATGATTGCCTGGAAGGGCTCAGGCGTCGCCTTGCTGGCCCTCTATGCCCTGATCCGGGCCAAGACCCTGGATGGACTGCTGCTGGCCGGGGTCATGGCCTTCGGGGCGACCGGCGACGTGCTGCTGGAGACCCACGGCCTGGTCACCGGGGCCCTCGCCTTCCTGGTGGGACACGTGGTAGCCATCGGCCTCTATCTGCGCAATCGCCGCCCAGACCTGGGGATCGGCCAGATTCTGCTGGCCGCCCTGATTGTGCCCGTCACGGTGATCATCGCCTGGCAACTTCCCGATGACCGGTCCTCAGCACCGGGGATGGCCCTCTATGCCACGGGCCTGGCCCTGATGGCGACTGCGGCCTGGATCGGCCGATTCCCCCGCGCCAGCGTGGGCATGGGGGCCTTGATGTTTGTGGCGTCTGACCTGCTGATCTTCGCCCGCGCAGGTCCCCTGGCCGACAGCCCCTGGGTCAGCCCCGCCATCTGGGCGCTGTATTTTGCCGGGCAGCTACGGATCTGCTTGGGGGTGGTGGGGACGCTGGCCAAGCGGGACTAGGGGCGGGCCTGAACACTTTCTAACCCACCCCCCACCAATTTCCTTCCGCCTGTGCGGACTCTGGCGATATGGACGGTCTGGATAGACGGCTGATCGGGACCCCCTCCATGACCACTGCCCAAGCCACCCGCGCCGAGGCCCGCCTGATCCTGCGGCGACCCGATGACTGGCATGTGCATCTGCGCGATGGAGCCATGCTGGCCTCGGTGGTCAGCCACACGGCCCGTCAGTTCGCCCGCGCCATCGTCATGCCCAACCTGGCCCCGCCGGTGACGACGGTGGCAGAGGCGCAGGCCTACCGCGACCGCATCCTGGCGGCGGTGGAGCGGGGGCTAGACTTCACCCCGCTGATGACCTGCTATCTCACCGATGCCAGCGACCCGGCGGAGATCGAGCGGGGATTCCGGGCCGGGGCCTTTACCGCCTGCAAGCTCTACCCGGCCCACGCCACCACCAATTCCAGCCATGGCGTCACCGACATCGCCCACATTCGGCCGGTGTTGGAGACCCTGCAGGCGATCGGAATGCCGCTGCTGCTGCACGGCGAGGTGACCGATCACAGCGTCGATATCTTCGACCGCGAGGCGGTGTTCATTGAGAGAATTCTGACCGGCCTGATGGCCGATTTCCCGGCCCTGAAGGTGGTGCTGGAGCACATCACCACCACCCAGGCCGTGGCCTTTGTGGAGGCCGGCGGTGCCAATCTGGCGGCCACCATCACGCCCCACCACCTGGACTTCAATCGCAACGCCATGTTCGAGGGCGGCATCCGCACGCACTTCTACTGCCTGCCCGTGGCCAAGCGGGAGGTTCACCGACTGGCCCTGCGCAGGGCGGCGACCTCTGGATCGGCCAAGTTCTTCCTGGGCACGGACTCAGCCCCCCACGCCAAGGGCGACAAGGAGGCCGCCTGCGGCTGCGCCGGGATCTTCAACGCCCCCCATGCCCTGGAGAGCTATGCCAAGACCTTTGAAGAGGAGGGCGCGCTGGACCGGCTGGAGGCCTTCGCGTCGCTGAATGGCCCGGCCTTCTACGGCCTGCCGGTCAATGCCGAGCAGGTGGTGCTGGAGCGGGTCGCCAACCCGGTTCCCGACAGTCTGCCGGCCGGCGGGACGCAGGTGGTGCCCTTCCATGCCGGCCAGACCCTGGCCTGGCGCTTTGCCGGGCCAGTGACAGCCTAGCCCCGGCTGGCCTTCAGCGCCTCAGCGATCTCGGTGTGGCGGGCCCGCGTGATGTTGTAGGAGGCCAGCATCAGCATCGAGATCACGCAGACCACAGCCGCACCCGGCCCCCAGATCATCACCAGCCGCACCTGCACATCCTCGGGCAGCACCACACCCACCTTGTGGGCCACATCCTTGGGGAAGGCGATGAGGTCCAGGGCCACGCCGGCCACCAGGACCCCGAGCCCGCTGGCCGCCTTGCCGGCAAAGCCCAGTCCAGAGAAGTAGAGCCCCTCCCGCCGCCGCTGAAACAGGTGCTCATGCTCATCAGCGGCATCAGCCATCATCGAGGGATAGGCGATGGAGACAAAGCCAACCCCAATCCCGGCCACGAAGGAATTGAGCATCTGCGGATAGAGGGCCGCGTCGCCGACCGGCATGTAGATGCCGGTGACCCGGAGGCCCTGCAGCACCAGCCAGTTGGCGATCAGCAGGGACAGGCCCACCAGGACCACGTTCTTCTTCTCAAAGGCCTGCTGCATCATCGGCGCAAAGGGCACCCCCAGCAGGATGCCGGCCAGATAGGCATAGCCCAGGAACTGGATGGACTCTGACTTCAACTGCCAGACGAAGACGAAGGCGTGGTTGTTCAGGGTGGCGTTCACACCCACCGCCAGGAAGGTCACCACCGCCGACAGGAACAGCACCCGGAACGAGCGATTGGCGAAGATCTCGGCCACCTCGCCCGGCAGCCGCCGCCAGATACTGCCGTCAAGCTGCTGGGGCTGGGGCAGCTTGGCGGCATAGCGATAGATCCCCAGGCAGCAGAGGCTGGTGCAGAGGAACAACAGACCCGCGATCGACCAGCCATAGCCGGGATAGCCCTCGGGCCGCTGCAAACCACCATTGGCGAAGAACACGTTGAAACCCAGGGCGGTGCAGACCACCCCGCTGACGATGCCGGCCAGGGCGCGATAGACCACGATGCTGGTGCGCTCGGCATAGTCCATGGCCATCTCGGCCCCCAGGGCGATGTAGGGCACGTTGAACAGCGAAATGAAGCTGCGGGCGGCCACCGACAGCACGGTGAGCCAACCAAACAGCACCCATTGCACGGCTCCCGCAGGCGGTGAGAACAACAGGCCCACCGATAGGCAGATGGCCGGAATGGCCGCGATCATCAGCGGCAGACGGCGCCCGAGCCTGGACTTGAAGTTGTCCGACCAGGACCCCACCATGGGATCGACCAGCGCATCAAAGGCCAGACTGATCGCCAGGGCTGCCCCCACCAGGGCACCCGATAGCCCCAGGACGGCGGTGTAGTAGAAGAAGATGAACCCCATGGCGGTATCGAACCCGCCGCTCTGGGCCATCTGTCCCAGGCTATAGAGCAGCTTTATCCGGCGGGTGGGTCGTAGATCCTCGGGGATTGGCAAGGCATCGTTCAGGCCCTCGGTGATCGCCAAACTCATCTCCCCCGGATCGCAAGCTTGCCGAGAGACTAGAGAGGCGTCCGGCAATGGCAACCGCCCTTGGCGCGGCTTCTGCACGGCTCGCGACCAACGTCCCGGTTTGGAGCGAAGCTATGGTCAGTCGTGTCGCCCGTCCTCGTCCCCGCCTGGTGGAGCCGGCCCTGACGGTCGTGCCGCTGCAGGCGCTGGCCCCCCCGCCGCCCGTGGTGATGGTGGAGAAGCCGGTCCCAGTGGAGACCCTGGCCGAGCAGATTAGGCGGCTGCAAGCCGAGGCCAAGGGCCTGGCGCGGTCACACGTGGATGCTCTAAAACAGGCCCTGCTGGATGTGGAGCGGCTGGCCAGCGAGATCGGTGAAGGCGGCGACGTCTATCCCACCGGCATCCGCGAACTGGCTAGGCGCTTTGCCAGCGAGACCGACACCAAGGTCCAGGCCCTGATGGCCATCGTCGCCCGCACCTGAGGGCGCATCAGCCCACCAGATCTCCGAAGTCCTTACTGCGGCGTAGCCAGGCCGCCGCATAGCCGCAGAGGGGCGTGATTTTCAGGCCCCGCGCCCGGGCGTCCGTGCTCAGGGCGGTCATCAACCGACCGGCCGCCCCGGTGCCCTGGAGGGCGGCGGGGCTCTCCACGTGATCGATATAGAGCCGCCCCTCCCCCAGCCGGTAGTCGGCCCAGGAGGTCAGCCCCTGCTCGTCCATCTCATAGCGGTGTCCGGTGTCGCGCAATTGGGTCATGGACACAGCATAACCCCCTCGCGCCGCAGATCGATCCCCTTTAGCCTTCGCTTTTGCGTGAGCAGGAGACGACGATGCGTAGCGGACTGATCTTGGCGACGGCGATGGTACTGGGCCTTAGCGCCTGCAACCAAAAGGCCGAGGCGCCGGCAGAGGCCGCCGCTGACGGGTTCGTCCCCTCCCAGACCCCGCCCAAGCGCAAGCCGGGTCTCTGGGAACAACGGGTCTCCACCGGCGACTTCGTCCAGGTCACCCGCATCTGCCTGGACGAGACCACCGACGCCAAGATCAGCTTCTGGGGGGCTCAATCCACCCGCGATCTCTGCGAAAAGAACATCTTCTCCAGCCGGGTGGCGGGCGGTTACCAGTTCAGCTCGGTCTGCGACATGGGCACCGGCGGGAAGACCACCACCAGCGGCGTCGCCACCGGGGACTTCAATTCCAAATACCTGATCCAGGCCGAGAGCTCCACCGTGGGTGCCGCTGCCCCCCAGATGAACGGCCTGCACAAGCTGACCGTCGAGGCCGCCTGGCAGGGGGCCTGCCCAGCCGGCTTCAAGCCCGGCGACATGTCCCTTCCCGGCGGCATGAAGATCAACCTGCTGGACATGACGGCCCCCTAGACCAACTCCACCGCCATGGCCGTGGCCTCGCCGCCGCCGATGCAGAGGCTGGCCACGCCGCGCTTGCGGCCTCGGGCTTCCAGGGCCGAGAGCAGGGTCGCCAGGATCCGGGCCCCGCTGGCACCGATGGGGTGGCCGAGCGCGCAGGCGCCGCCATTGACGTTGAGCTGGGCGGGATCGAGGCCCAGTTCCTGCTGGGCGATCATCGCCACCACGGCGAAGGCCTCATTGACCTCCCACAGGTCAACATCGGCCACCGTCCAGCCCGCCTTCTTCAGCACCTTGCGCATGGCCGGCACCGGGGCGGTGGTGAAGAGCCCTGGCTCGTGGGCATGGGCGGCGTGGGCCGCGACGCGGGCCAGGATGGTCATCCCCGTCCGGCGGGCGACTGACTCCCGCGTCATTACCAGGGCGGCGGCCCCATCGCTGATGGAACTGGCATTGGCCGCGGTGATGGCGCCATCCTTGGCGAAGGCGGGCTTCAGGGTCGGGATCTTGGCCGGGTCGGCCTTCATCGGCTGCTCGTCAGCCTCCACCAGGACAACGCCCCGGCGACTGGTGACCTCCACCGGAACGATCTCCCGGGCAAAGGCTCCGCTCTCCGTCGCGCGCCGGGCTCGCGCCAGGCTTTCGATAGCGTAGTCGTCCATGGCCTGGCGGGTGAACTGGTAGGTCCTGGCGCTTTCCTCGGCGAAGGATCCCATCAGCCGGCCGGGCTCATAGGCATCCTCCAGGCCATCCAGGTACATGGAATCCGCCACCACATCATGGCCAATGCGGGCCCCGCCCCGATGCTTGGTGAGCAGATAGGGGGCGTTGGACATGCTCTCCATGCCGCCGGCGATGATGATGTCGGCCGAGCCCGCCGCCAGGGCATCGTGGGCCAGGATGGCGGCCTGCATGCCCGAGCCGCACATCTTGTTGACGGTGGTGGCCTCCACCGAGCGCGGCAGCCCTGCGCCGAGGGCGGCCTGGCGGGCCGGTGCCTGGCCCAGCCCGGCTGGCAGGACACAGCCCATGATGATCTGCTCCACCGCCGCCGGGTCCAGGCCTGCGCGGTTTACTGCCGCGCGAACCGCAGCGGCCCCCAGGGCGGTTGCCTTCACGGCGGAGAGATCGCCTTGAAACCCACCCATGGGGGTGCGGGCATAGGCGGCAATGACGACGGGGTCGGAGCTTTGGGTCATGGCCTTGATATAGCCCCGCTGCGCGCCTCTTGGGAGGGGGTCAGGTTCCGAAGGTTGCGGCGATGAAACCGCCCCCCAGCACCCGGCCCGGAGCCACGCGGTCATAGAGGACGCAGGCCTGGCCCGGCGACACGCCGTAGTCGGGCTGGTCAAACACCACGCCGGCACCTCCATCCCGCAGAGCCAGACGGGCCGGCAGAGGTTCGGCGGTTGAGCGCACACGGGCCAGGACGGCCAGGGTCTCGGCGCAGGCCGCCTCGATGGTGGCCTGATCCCCCAGCCAGTTGGTCTCCTTCAGGGTGCAGCCGGCGGTCAGCAAGGCCTCGCGCGGCCCCACGATCACCTGGCGGCTGTCGGCATCGATCTTCACCACGAACAGGGGATCCCCCACCGCCACGTTCAGGCCCCGGCGCTGGCCGATGGTGTAGCGGGTCACACCCTCATGGCGGCCCAGAACCCGGCCATCCAGATGCACGATGTCGCCCGCAACCGCCCCATGGGGTCGGAGCCGATCAATCACGGTGGTGTAACGGCCCTCGGGCACAAAGCAGATGTCCTGGCTGTCGGGCTTTTCGGCAATGGCCAGACCCAGTTCGGCCGCCGCCCGGCGCACCTCGCTCTTGGGCAGGTCCCCCAGGGGGAACCTTAGATAGTCCAGTTGCTCTGCGGTGGTGGCAAACAGGAAGTAGCTCTGGTCTCGCGCCGGGTCGGCGGCCCGACGCAACTGTGCGCCGCCTGGCCCCATCTCGCGGCGGACATAGTGGCCGGTGGCCATGGCCGCGGCACCCAGGTCTCGGGCGACATCCAGCAGGTCGCGAAACTTCACCGTCTGATTGCAGCGGATGCAGGGCACCGGCGTCTCGCCCCGCAGATAGGCGTCGGCGAACTCCTCGATCACCTGGGCCTTGAAGCGGCTCTCATAGTCCAGGACGTAGTGCGGAATGCCGATGGCCTCAGCCGCCGACCGGGCGTCGTGGATGTCCTGGCCCGCACAGCAGGCTCCCTTCTTCTGGACCGCCGCGCCGTGGTCGTAGAGCTGCAGGGTGACCCCCACGACGTCATAGCCGGCCCGAGCCAGCAGGGCCGCCGTCACCGTCGAGTCCACCCCGCCCGACATGGCGGCTACAACCCGGCTGCCGGCCGGCAGACCGACGGCGGCGCGCGCGGCCTCGATGGCCTGATCTGCAAACAGGGCGTTCATGGGGCCTATGTAGCGGCTCGCTGGCGAGTTTGCGAGGTCGTGCGGCGCGCCCTACCTCAAGATATTCAGCAGCGAGGAGCTCTGCAGCGACAGGAAGACCTGGGCTGCGGCCTGAACGGCGACGCCGGCCTGCTGCAGCGCTGTGGCCGCCTCGGCGGGGTCGGCATCGGTGATGTCGCCCATCATGCCGGCCAGGCTGTTCTGCCGGCTGACAAGGTCAGCCTTGACCGAGTCCACCCGGGTCTGGACCATGCCGTTTCGGGCGGTGTCGTTGATCAGGTCCTTGTTCAAGCTGTCCCAATTGGCCAGCACCCCCTCCAGGTAGGTTCGCTGGTTATCGGTCAGGTTGCCCTGAAACGGACCGTTGGGGCCTTCCTGAAAGGCCTGGAAATCCTGGAAGGCCGTCAGCAGCCTGGTCCCCAGCTTGTCGGCCAGCAGGCCGGTGCTGACGGTGGTGGAGTCGTCCACCTTGGCCTCGGTCACGAACTGGTCGTTGTGGAAGAAATTGGCGATGATCGCAGGGGGCGCTGTCAGGTCGCCCAGCGAGGTCGCCGAAACCGGCAGGGTGTCGATCTGGCCGCCGGCAAAGACGTACTTGCCGCCGTAGCGGGCGTTCAAGCCATCCACGGCATTGCGGAAGAAGCCCGCGATGTCTTGAAGGAGGGTATCGCTTCGCCCGCTGGCCAGGGCCTGGGCGATGGTTTCGCGACTGCCCTCGGCGGCGCTGGAGACCTGCCGAAGGGCAAAGTCCTGGGTGGTGAGTTTGTCGCTGATCAGCTTGTTCTGGTCGAGATAGCCGCCAAGGCGCGCGTCGATCGACTTCATGGCGGTCAGCATCTCGGCATGACGGGCATAGCTCTTCAGATCGGTGCCCTGCTTCTGGGTCGCGACCTGATTTCCCGCGTCCCTCTGCCGCTGCTGAGCGGCCTGGATATTGGCAAGGACGGCGCTGTAATTGCCGGTGGTGGAGACGCGGTTCATCGCTGGTCGCCTTGGGTCAGAGCATATTGGTCAGGACGTCGAACAGTTCCTTGGCCGCCTGGATCATGCGGGCCGAGGCGTTGAACGCCTGCTGATAGGTGGTGAGACGGACAAGTTCTTCGTCGAGATTGACCCCCTCGACCGACTGGCGGCGGGCGGTGGCCTCGGTGGCCACCGAGTCCGCCGACTGTTTGCGGGTCTCTGCTGCCTGGGCACGACGGCCGATGGAGCCGCCGAACTCAGCGGCATAGCGTGAGACGGTCATGGTCACGTCGCCGATCTCCCCGGCGGCATTGAAGGCGGTGGCGACATCACCAGACCCGGCCAGGGCCAGGGCCCCCCGACCATCGCCGGGCCGAAGCGCCGAGGCTGGCGGCGTCACCGTGAGGTCCAGCTTGCCCAGGGCCAGCCGCATCGGGTTGGAGACCAGGGCGGTATCGACACTGAACCGCGCCGCGCGGGTGGCGCGTTCGCTGACCCCAAGCCCGAACAGTTGGCTGATGGAGGCCCCACCGATGACCTGATGGGTGTCGTCCTTGACCACCGACAGCTTGATGTCGGCCCCACCATTGCCGGTGAAGCTCATCTTGCCATTGGCATCCAGGTCAAAGCTTCCATAGAGGCCCAACCCCGTGGCACTGGCGTTGAGCGTATTCAGCAGGTCCTGCATGGAGCCAACCGGCGGCACCGTGATGCTGACCTCCCGCAGGGGGCGACCATCGGCCTGGGCCAGGCTGAACTTGATGACATCGCCCGGATTGAACCCGTGGGGATCGCTGGCCGTAAGGCCAGTCTCATAGTTGGTGACCCCCTTGGAGCGGATCATGTCGTTGAGGCCAAAGAAGTGGGAGAAGGCCCGACCCGCCTTGCTGGAGGTACCTTCGTCGATGGCAATGCCATTTCCCGCGGCGGCTTGCAGCGTCAGCTTCCCGCCCACGAAGTCGGCGGTTGCCGCCCCGCCAAGCGCATTGTTCAGGTCGGCCTTGAAGTCCCCGGTCATGACACCGCCTGGGTTCATGAAGGGCGGCAGGGCTCCGAAGTCGATGTCCACCTGGCTCTGAACCACGCCACTGGCATTGACCACCGCGATTGTGGTCTTGCCGGTGAAGCCAGACACAGCCGTGTCCAGGCTCATGCCCAGGTCCCGACCCGTCAGGAGGTTGGGGGCTGGAATGGCGGCGTTGGCGTTGTGGGCCGCATTGATCTTCTCGACCATCCGGCTGACGAACTCGCCGAGCTGGTCCGACAGGCCAGGCAGGGTGCTGTCGCGCAGGTCCAGCAGACCGCGAAGGTCGCCACTGTTGACCGTGATCGGCTGGGCCTGACCCAAGCCACCGGTGGGCTCAATGGCCACATAGGCTGCGGTCGTGTCGCTGCGGTTGTAGCTGAGCTTGGCGGCGGCATCTCCGGCCAGCATGAAGCCCTCGGCCGACCGGATGGTGATCCCGCCCCGGGGGCGCTGCTGGATCTGGATGTTCATGACCGAGGCCAGCTCATCCACCAACTGGCTCTGGATGTTTTCAGACCCTGAGGCATCGGCATTGGCCAGCTTGGCGCGGCTGATGTCGGAGTTCAGGCGGTTGATCTGCTCCAGCAGGTCATTGGCCCGGTTGATACCGGCCAGGGCCTGGGCGTCCACCGTCCGGACCAGGTCATTGAGGTGGCCATTGATCCGGCCAGCCTCCCCCAGGAAGTCGCCGGCATTGGCCAGGGCCTGGCTGCGCAGCAGGCTGGAGGACGGATCGTCGGCCGCCGCCGAGAAGGCCGAATAGATCTCGTCCATCCGCGAGAAGAAGAAGTTCTTGCTGGAGGGATCACCAAACAGGCTCTGGGCATTGTCGAGGAAGTTGGAGACAGTACCCCAACGCTGGGAGTCCGACGCCGAGGTCAGGGTCGCCAGTTGCAGGTACTGGTCGGTGATCCGTTTGGTGCCGGTGATCTCGACGCCCATCCCCTGACCGCCCACCACCAGGGGGCGTTGGTCCAGGGTCTTGCGGACGTAGCCGGGGGTGTTGACGTTGGCGATGTTGTCAGAGGTGGTGCGCAGGCCGCCCTGGGCGGCCTGCAGGCCTGACGCGGCGGTCCGCAGCGAGACGTTCAGCGACATGATCTAGACCCTCGCCCGGCAAAGCCTGACGCATGACCCGGCCAATTCTGCCGGTAGATTGCAGAACGCCCGCGCGTAGCAGCCGATTTTATCTAGCATTTTCAATGTGGTCCCTTGGCGGTCCCGATATGGTCGCTGTGCAGGGCGCAAGACCGGTGCCAGCCGGGACCAAGCTCTTGATCTGGGTCCCAAGGACAGGCGGCAGGGACGACCTACGCGCCGCCTGCGGCTCGGCAAAAAACGCCGCTGCACGCCTTGCCTCTGCGCAGGCACACTCAAAATAATCTTGTTATTTCTGATGCTTAATTTGAATTCTCCAAGTGGCGCAGAGGTTGCTGGGGGTGGCGGACTGTTTTCGGCGCAGCAGGCGCCTTGTTCGATACCCACCGCCCGGACCCCATGACCGCCACGTCCATCGCGCCCCCTTCCGCTCTACCCGCCGGTGCCGCCGGATTGGGCCTGTTGGGCGGCGGGCAGGGTGCGGCTGGGACCGAGCCGGCCACCGGCTTTGGGGCCCTGTTAGCGGCGCTCTTCGACAGCAAGGTCGCGGGAACGCCCGCTGGCGATGTCGCCGAAGACGCAAACACAGCCAAGGAGGACATCGACGCTGTGGCCGAGGTGTCCCCCGACCCCACGAGCCTTGCATCCCTGCTGCTGTTTCAGCCACCGCCGCCGATCCCCGTGGTCGCGGCGAAGGTGGCCGAGGCCAGCGCGCCGGCATCGGCCACGGCGCCTGTCGCCCCGCTCAAGGCCGATGAACTGGCGGCCTTGATGTCCCTTGAGGGCGAGCAAGCTGCCCCCACCAAGACGCCCGATGCCGCCGCCGAGCGGTCGTCGCCCGCCGAGCCCCGCCTCGAGCTGCATCGCGGTGCCCCTCCGCCTCCAGCCTCGGCGCCGCGCGCCGAACAAGCCGCCCAGGTGCCTGAGCCGAGTCCCGAGCCCGCAACCCTCGCATCCACTCAGCCCCCACCGCCGGTGGCCGAAGGCACCAAGCTGACCAGCCCTGTGACGGCACCTGGCCACAGCGCCGCCCATGTCTCACAGCCAGAGGCACCCAAGGATCCGGTCGCGACGCTTGCCCCAACGCCCACAGCGACACCGGAGGTCACTGCTTCGGCTTCCGCAGGCTTCGACACCTCGTCCGGCTTCGAATCCGGCTCCGACGGTCGGTCCAAGGATGAGCCTCAGAAGGTCGAGGCCACATCCGTCGCCGACGATGACAGCCTGCCCAATGCTACGGGACCGGCGGCGGCGGCCTCCAACGCGACGGCCGAGATCAAGGCCGGGCCACAGACCATCGCCCACCTGGCCACCCAGATCATCAAGAAGCTGGAGAGCCGCTCGACCCAGTTCGAGGTGGCCCTGAACCCCCACGACCTTGGTCGCGTCGATGTCCGCATCGAGATCAGCAGCCAGGGCAAGCTCACCGCCTCCATGTTGTTTGAGACACCGCAGGCAGCCGCCGAACTGCGCGGACGGGCCGGCGAACTGCAGAAGGC
>JANPAO010000379.1:0-2049 GCA_031429955.1 Phenylobacterium sp.
GCCGGTCTGCATGCCGGTATAGTGCAGGACGATCATGTCCGGCGGGGTCTTGCGGACATCGAAATTGGGCGAGGGCGCGGGGATCGGACTCATGGAGCGAAGATTATGGCTCTCGGTTGCGCAAGGCCACCAGCAAAGCCACAGCCTGGCTCGGTCGCAGGGCGATCACCAGAACCCCCGCCAGGGCGATCGCCGTCCCCAGCGCCATCCGCAGCCCAAACTCGTCATTCGTGAAGATCACGCCGAGCACGATGGTGGCGAGCGGCGTCATCAGGGTCAGGGGTGAGATCAGATTGGCCTCATAGCGCTGGATCAGGCTGTAATAGATCGTGTGACCGACCACCGAGACCACCAGGCCCGAGAACAGGGCCGCGGCAATGAACGGCCAACCGGCCGCCATACCCGCCTGGACCTGACCCGGCTCTAGCAAGAGGGTCAGAACCGTCATCGGCACCAGGGACGATAGCCCGACCCAGGCCTGCAGCCGCAGGGGTTTGACCCCCTCCATCTGCTTCATCATCACCGCCCCTACCCCGCCCAGGAACGAGGCGGCCACCACAAACAGCAGGCCGGTGGAGATTCGAAACCCGTGGGGGTCCCACATCACCGTCAGGACCCCGGCCAGGGTCAGGACCATGCCCGCGATCCGTCGCCGCGTCAGCCGCTCCCCCAGGATCAGGAAGGACAGCAGGGTGGTGATGGGCACGCCCACCTGGCTGACGATGGCTACGGCCGAGGGGCTGGCGGTCTTCAGGCCGATGAACACCAGGGCGAAGGTCCCGGCCCCCATCAACACCCCCACCACCAGCATCCGCCAGCGCGGCCTTGGCATGGGCAGCAGCCAGGGACTGACCGCGATCAGCACGATGGCGAACCGCACAGCGGCATAGAACATCGGCGGCACCCCCAGATGGGTGACCACGAACTTCGACACGATATTGTTGGTCGCCCAGATAAAGCAGACAAAGGCCAGCAGGGCGAAATCCCGAAGCGACATGGGCCGGGCTTAGAGGGGTTTCATGACGCTGGGAACCGTTGTCAGCGACGGGTTGTCGAAAGCGTTGGCTGGTTACCTTCGCCGGGTGAACCGCAGGGCCGTCAGGGTTTGCGAGAAGCCCACCACCTTGGAGTCCACCAGGCCCACGGCCCTGGCCGCGGCCATGACCTCGACGTCCTTCAGCGCGGCGGGCTTACCCTTGCGCGAGACGATCCAGAGCGCGCCCTTCTGCCCCAGGGGCGGGATCAACTTGGGAAGGGCCTCAAGGTCGGCCAGGCTGTCGGCGGCGTAGAACAGCAGGTCCAGGTCGGTCAGATCGGCGGTCGGCGCGGCATCGCGCGCGGCCAGTTCCTCAGTCAGGGTCTCGTCGGCGACGTTCAGCACCGCTACCCGCATGCCGGGCTTGACCCCCAGCTTGTCCAGTCGGCTCCTGGGGTTGAGGATGGAGTCAGCCCAGGTCGCGGCGGCCTTTTCGCCCAGGGTGAACCGCGAGCCGTCAGGCAGGACCAGGTCCCCGGCCTCGGCGCGAACCCCCTTCAGAGTGTCCCCTTCGAACACGCGGCGCGCCGTGCCTCGGAACAGCAGCCTTGGGGCCTCGTATTGCAGGCGACCTGCGTCCTGGCCCTCGGCGAAGCTTGCGCGAACCTGAGCGTCCTTGCCCATGGGAGCCTCCTGTGGCCGGCGATCAGAACCGACGCGGCCGCAGGATGCAAGCCTAGACCCTGACCGTTTCAGATCGACTCGAACTGAAACGGCAAGAAGGGTCTAGATTCTGAAGTTTAGAGCGTGACGAGCGCTTCAACCGGCATCCACTTGAAGCTGTCACGCTCTAGCCCTTGGACTTGGCGTCCCGGCCCTTGGGCTCGGGCGGCGGTTTACCCTGGCTGCGGCGCGTCGGGGCCGAAAGGTGGCCGAGGAAGGCGAAGGACAACAGGGCGTGGTCCATCTTGGTAACGGTCATTGGGCGTCTCCTTGACCAGCGGGTCGAGCCAGAAAGAGACGCGGAGCGGCTTCCAGGGGCTTGCACCCTCCTAGTCGTCAGCGCGTCAGAG
>JANPAO010000380.1:0-1704 GCA_031429955.1 Phenylobacterium sp.
CCTCAACCTGCTGGACACGGCCGCTGATGCGGCCCTGGTGGTGGATGTGGGCGGCGGCTCAACTGAGCTGTCCTGGGTGGACCTCAAGGTCGGAGGGCTGGAAGGCGAGGTGGCCAACTTCGTGGCCGCCAAGCTGCCGATCAAGGCCTGGCTCTCCATTCCTATCGGCGTCGTCACCTTGGCCGAACAGTTCCCCGAGGGCGTCACCAGCACCCAGACCTGGTTCCGCGCCATGGTGGAGCGGGTCAAGCAGGACCTGGCCGCCTTTCGCCATGCCGATCCCCTGCGGCCGATCTTCGACGCCGACCGTGCCCACCTGATCGGAACCTCCGGTGCCATCACCAGCCTGGCGGGCATGCACCTGCGTCTGCCGCGCTATGACCGCTCGCGGGTGGATGGCATCTGGATGACCCGGGGCCAGTGCGAGGCCGCCGCCGACCTGCTCTTGGGCCTCACCGCCCAGCAGCGGGCCGATCAGCCCTGTATCGGGCCAGACCGTGCTGACCTGGTTCTGGCCGGTGCCGCCATCCTGCAGGCGGTCCAGGAGCTTTGGCCCTGTACCCGCGTGCGGGTCGCCGACCGGGGTCTGAGAGAGGGCATCCTGATGTCTCTGATGTCGGAGGCGGGCGGCAGGACCCGTCGCAAGCGTCGTCGCGGCCGTCGCGGCAAACCCCTGTCCCAGGCCGCCGAATGACCGACGAACTCCCACCGGCCCGCAAGCGCATGGTCAAGCCTCCCATGGGGGGCACCGAGGAGGGCCGGGGCAAGCCCGCCCGCCTGAAGACCGCCAAGATGCGCACGCCCTCGTCCCAGGCCTGGTTGTCGCGGCAGGTGAACGATCCCTTCGCCGCCAAGGCCCGCGCCCACGGCTATCGTTCCCGGGCGGCCTACAAGCTCACCGAACTGGACGACCGGCTGCACCTGCTCAAGCCCGGCCTGCGGGTTATCGACCTGGGGGCGGCACCTGGCGGCTGGACCCAGGTGGCGGTGGAGCGGGGGGTGACCCACATCGTCGGGGTTGACCTACTGCCGGTGGACCCCATCTCGCCGGCCCAGATCATCGAGATGGATTTCACCGACCCGGCCTGTGGACCCCTGCTCATCGAGATGCTCGGTGGTCCGCCTGACGTTGTGCTCTCCGACATGGCCCCGAACACCGTCGGTCATCGCAAGACCGACCACCTGCGGATCATGGGCCTGATCGAGATCGGGGTGGAGTTCGCCATCAGCGTGCTGAAGCCCGGCGGGTCCTTCATCGCCAAGGCCTTCCAGGGCGGCGAAACCTCACAGGTGATCGCCAGCCTGAAGCATCACTTTGCCGAGGTGAAGAACATGAAGCCCAAGGCCAGCCGGGCCGACAGCTCGGAGACCTATCTGGTGGCGACGGGATTCAAGGGGCGAAAATAGGCTCACCCGCTCATCCCGGCTGAGGGGGTCGATTTCCACCCGTCCTTGCGGCTAAGGTCCGGGCAACGAAATTGGGGAGTCTGAGAATGTCCGACGGCGCGGTGGCTGGCTTCACACACGACAAGTACGCCAAGGTGCGCGACACCTTTGCCGCCAACCTGGCCTCGGGGACCGATCTGGGGGCCTCGTTCTGCGCTACCGCCGAGGGCGAGACGGTGGTGGATCTCTGGGGCGGCTGGGCTGATGAGGCCAGGACCCGGCCCTGGGTGGCCGACACCCTGGTCAATGTCTATTCCA
>JANPAO010000381.1:0-5639 GCA_031429955.1 Phenylobacterium sp.
GTGTGCTGGTGCGGGTTCACCCGTCCCTGGTGCCGCTGAACCATCCCCTGGCTCAGGCGGGCGGGGCCCTGAATGCTCTCTTCATCGAGAGCGCACGGACCGGGCGGATCTTTGTCCAAGGTCCAGGCGCGGGTGCCGGGCCTACGGCAGCCGCCGTGGCGGCCGACATCGCTGATGTGATGACCGGCGGCAAGCGACCGGTCTTCCAGGCTCCCGCGGGCTCGCTGGTGCCGTTCACGACCATCGATCCCTCCAAAAGCATGGGGCGCGCCTATCTGCGGTTCATGGTCAAGGATGAGCCCGGTGTCATAGCGGCGGTCTCCGAGACCCTGGCTGAGGCCGGGGTGTCCATCGAGAGCTTCCTGCAAAAGCCGGTGGAGAACACGGACGGCGTGCCAATTGTCCTGACCACTCATGCGGTGGCCGAGTCAGTGCTAACTGCGGCCATCGACCGGATCGCCGACCTTTCCTCGGTATTGGAACGCCCCAGGCTCTTGCGCATCGCGCGGATATAAGAATCTCAAGATAATCATCGGTTATGCCGGATGCCGGCGGGAGACGACTTCATGAGTTCGGAAGTTCTAGATCGCGGACTGGTCCTCGACGCGGTTCGGGTCACCGAGATCGCCGCCATCGCCGCCTGGAAACTGGTGGGGCGCGGCGATGAAAAGGAGGCTGACCAGGCCGCCGTCGATGCCATGCGGACCGCGCTCAATGACCTGGATATCGATGGCGAGATCGTCATCGGCGAGGGCGAGCGCGATGAAGCCCCCATGCTCTACATCGGCGAGAAAGTCGGTCGCGGAAAAGGCCCCAAGATCGACATCGCCCTGGACCCACTGGAGGGCACGACCCTGACCGCGAAGGCCATGGCCAATGCGCTCGCCGTCATGGCCTGGGCCCCCAAGGGCACACTGCTGAATGCCCCAGACACCTATATGGACAAGATCGCCTGTGGCCCTGGCTATCCTGCCGGCATCATCGACCTCGACAAGTCGCCCGCTGAAAACGTCAAGGCCCTGGCGGAAATCAAAGGCGTCGATGCCAGCGAGATCACCGTCTGCATTCTGGACCGTCCTCGGCACACCGACCTCATCGCCAGCGTCCGTTCGGTGGGCGCGCGGGTCTACCTGATCACCGATGGCGACGTGGCCGGGGTGATGAACACCGCCGACCCCTCCACAGGCGTGGACCTCTATATTGGCCAGGGCGGGGCCCCTGAGGGGGTTCTGGCCTGCGCGGCCCTGAAGTGCGTCGGGGGTCAATTCCAGGGCCGCCTGGTGTTCCGCAATGCCGACGAGAAGGCCCGCGCCAAGCGGATTGGGATCACCGACCTGGATCGCAAGTACGACCTCCACGAGATGGTCCGCGCCGATGCGATCTTCGCCGCCACCGGGGTCACCAATGGAGCCCTGTTGGACGGGGTCCACTATGAGGACGGCTTTGTCCACACCCACACCATCGTCATGAACTCCGCGACCCAGACGGTGCGCGAAGTGCGGATGAAGCGCCCGGTTTGACCTGATGGCCGATGGCTCCACGCCAGATGGCTATCTGGGCGTCTCCAGGTCGCTCAGCGGTCGGCTGTGGCGCGAGCGGCCTGCCGATGCCGACACGGTGCGCCGCCACGAGATGACCCTGGGCCTGTCGGAACCCCTGGCCCGGGCCCTGGCGTCTCGGGGGGTCAAGGATGGCGGCGGCGAAGACTTCTTGAACCCGACGCTGAAGGCCCTGTTTCCCGACCCCTCCAGCTTCATGGACATGGACAAGGCCGCCCAGATTCTGGTGGACGCCGTGGCCCGGGGGCGGACCATGGCGGTGTTTGCCGACTATGATGTCGATGGTGCCTCCAGTGCTGCACAGTTGGTGCGCTGGACCCGCGCGCTGGGCGCACCCCTGCGGATCTACGTCCCCGATCGCATCACCGAAGGCTATGGCCCGTCGCCGGCCGCCTTTCGCCGCCTGAAGGACGAGGGCGTCGAGTTGGTGATCACCGTCGATTGCGGGGCCGCGGCCATGGAGGCGGTGACCTACGCCGTCGAGATCGGTCTGGAGGTGGTCGTGATAGACCACCACCTGATGCGCGGCGATGAGGTTCCGCCGGCCACCGCCCTGGTTAATCCCAATCGGCCTGGATGTGAGTCGGGGCAGGGGGTGCTGGCTGCCGCCGGGGTGACCTTCGTCCTGCTGGCGGCGCTCAATCGACAGGCCCGCGCGCAGGGCCTGTTTTCACCTGAACGCCCTGAGCCTGACATCCGCCAGTGGCTGGACCTGGCCTGCATGGGGGCCATCTGCGATGTGACCCAGCTTGTGGGCTTCAATCGCGCCCTGGCGGCCCAGGGCCTGAAGGTCATGTCGGGCTGGCGCAATCCCGGCCTGAAGGCCCTGCTGGAGGTGGCCAAGAGCCAGGGTCCTGCCACGGCGTTCCATGTGGGGTTTGTGCTGGGGCCACGCATCAATGCCGGTGGCCGGATTGGTCGCGCCGATCTGGGCACCCGACTGCTGTCCACCGACGATCCCCGTGAGGCCGCCGATCTCGCCGCCGAGTTGGATGCCCTCAATGCCTCTCGCAAGGAGGTCGAACGCGAGGTGCTGGAGGCCGCCGTCCAGATCGTTGAGCGGGAGAGTAATCAGGCTGATCTGCCGGTTCTGCTGGTGGCCGCCGATGATTGGCACCCCGGCGTCATCGGCATCGTCGCCGGGCGGCTGCGGGAGCGATACCGCAAGCCGGTCATGGTGATCGGCATCGACCGGGCAGCGAATGTCGGCAAGGGATCGGGCCGGTCTCAGCCTGGGGTGAACCTGGGTCGGGCGGTCCAGGCTGCCTATGACGCCGGTTTGCTCATCGCTGGCGGCGGCCACGCCATGGCCGCCGGCCTCAGCGTCAAGCCGGAGATGATTCCCGAGCTTCGGGCGTTTCTGTGCGAGCGCCTGGCCCTGGAGAGCGAGGTGGCCGCCGCAGCCGATGGACTCGACATCGATGCCTTGATCACCACGCGGGGCGCTGACCGGGCGCTCTATGAGAGCTTCCAACGCATGGCTCCCTTTGGGCCTGGCAATCCTGAGCCGGTCTTTGCCTTGTCCGATGTGCGTTTGGAGCGTGCCACGGCGCTCAAGGGCGGGCATGTGCGGGTCAATCTCACCGACGGCTCCGGCGGGCGGTTGAAGGCTGTAGCTTGGCGCTGTGAGGGCACCGAAATCGGCGCACGCCTCCTGGCTGAGGGCGGGGGATTGCACATTGTCGGCCGCCTGAAGCCCGATGACTGGCAGGGGCGATCCTCGGTCGAGTTGGAGATTGAGGACGTGGCTGACCTGCGCCGGGTCGGCTGAGCCGGAGATCGCGCGCCCAACTGGCGATCGCGCGGCTCAGTGTGCTTGCGCACCCCTAGGAAGGCAGTTATAGAGCCGCCCTTCGCCGTCTGTGGTCCCTTCGTCTATCGGTTAGGACGCCAGGTTTTCAACCTGGAGAGAGGGGTTCGACTCCCCTAGGGACTGCCAGACGCCGCGAGCTTTCCAAGCCCCATGATCAGCCCCGCATTCCACGCCTTCTGCGTGAGCGGGACCCCCGTCGGTCGATGGGCATACCTGCCGCAGCGGCACCGAATCAGTCCGCCAAGGCGAAAAGCCCCATTGACGGCTCTCCTGATAGGAGAACACTGTTATGAGTGGCCCGTTTCCAGTGGGATCAGGAGACCGGACCAGAGGGGCAGATGTCTGGTTACGAATTCGAAGATGGGGACTCGCACGACGATGCCGTGCGGATTAGCGGGCGGATCAAGTGGTTCGACGCCGGCAAGGGCTATGGCTTCATTGTCCCTGACGATCCGGGTCAGACCGACCTGAAGGATGTGCTGCTGCATGTCACCTCCTTGCGTAATGCGGGGCGGGAACATGCCCTGGAGGGCTCCATGATCGTTTGCGACGTCATCCGCCGCCCCAAGGGTTGGCAGGTGTCGGAGGTGGTGGACCTGGACGAGAGCGCCGCCTCGCCACCGGTTGAGCGCCGTGGCCGCGAAGACAACTTCCGCCGAGAACGCGAGACCACCCGGCACTCCGGATTCGATCGCCCGCCATCCTCCAGCTTCCAACCGCGTGCGCCGCGGGATATGCCGGTGTCGCAGGGCCCTGCGGAACGGGCCAAGGTCAAGTGGTTCAACCGCGCTAAGGGCTATGGCTTTGTGGTCCGGGACGGCGAGCCCGGCGACATCTTTGTCCACATCGAAACCCTTCGCAGATCGGGGATCGAGGACCTGCAGCCGGGCGAGGATGTCATGGTCCGTTTCTCAGACGGCCCCAAAGGCCTTGTGGTGGCCGAGCTTGAGTCTGTAGGTCATAGCTAGATCAGCTTGATCTTGGGCCACCGACGGAGTTTCCCAGTGACGAGAGTGCGGATCGGCCGTCGGGCCTTGCTGGCGCTGGGTGGCTTTGGACTGTTGTCACCCCAGGCCTCCGCCAAGGCGATGTCAAAGCCCCTCCTGGAACCCCTGGAGGTGGTGACGCCGAAGGGCGTGACCAAGTTTCTCGTCGAGTTCGTCGACACCGATGCCGGCCGCCAGCGGGGCTTGATGTACCGCACAAGCCTGGCCCCCGATCGCGGAATGCTGTTTGATTTCAAGGCTGAACAGGAGCTGGCCTTCTGGATGAAGAACACCTTGATCCCCTTGGACATGATCTACATCCGGGCCGACGGCCGCGTTCTGTCCATTGCCCGCAATGCGGTTCCCAGATCGCTGGCACCGGTCCCGTCAGGTGGTCCCGCGCGCGCGGTTCTCGAAATCCCCGGAGGCCGGGCGGCGGAAATCGGCCTCTTGCCGGGCGACCGCATTCGCCACCGGATCTTCCCGCGTGGTTGAGCCGCCGCCGCCGGAGGGCTTTGTCCGTTCGGAAGGCCGAGGTGACTTCTCCACCATCAACGGCCCCTACTACCACCGGGTTGGGTCAGGAGATCTAACCGAGCAGGCTTTCTTCGCCGAGCAACGCCATGCCAATGGCCTGGGGCTGGTGCATGGAGGCATGCTGACGGCCTTCCTAGACGGCTTACTGGCCGCCGCGGTCTGGCGCCACACCAAGACACGGTCGGTCACCATCCACCTGTCAGTGGATTTCCTGCACATGGCCCGGGTGGGGGAGTGGGTGCTGGGCGATGCTCGAGTCACCAGGGCCACCCGAGATGTCGCTTTCGTGGAGGGCCGCGCCTATGTCGGCGGCCATGACGTTGTTCGAGCCTCGGGGGTCTTCAAGCTGATGCACCGGCGCACGCCACCCGCCTGAGGCGTCGCACTAGCCGAGGGACATCTTGGCCAACAGGGTGGCCCCCACAATCGTGACCACCGCGATCGCGGTCACCCGAATCCTATCGCCATAGGTGTCCCAGAACTTGGCGCGTCTGCGAAGCTCCATGCGCTGGGCCCGTTTGGACTTTTTCTTGAGGCTGAGCATCAGATTCCTGCGGCGAAGTCGCGAAAACTAGCAGGTTCTGGAGGTCTTGGTCGAGGCCCACCTTTGCCGCACGGTCAGAGCCTTATTTGCACAATCCCGTCCTATCGTTTGCGGGAAAGGCCAAAGCCTTATATCCCACGCCCGCCGGTGCTTTTCGGGGTGTAGCGCAGCCTGGTAGCGCATCTGGTTTGGGACCAGAG
>JANPAO010000382.1:0-3588 GCA_031429955.1 Phenylobacterium sp.
GGGTGTCGGGGCGTTCTGGCGGCCTCACATGAGCTTTCATCAGGCGCTGCGCCTGACGGTGGGCGTCGCGAATCTCGCCGGCATCTGGCTCACGCCAGTCCTGTGCTCCCACCTGAGCCGCTGCCAGAACCGTGGCGTCAATCTGGGCCACCAGTTCCTCGATCCCTCGCTTGCGGGTGGCGACGGTGGTGACGATGGGGGTTCCCAGGTCGCGCGCCAGACCTTCCAAGTCGATCTGCAGGCCCTGGCGCTGGGCGATGTCAAACATGTTGAGCGCCAGCACCATGGGACGACCCACCTGTTTGAGCTCCAGGATCAGCCGCAATACCAGACGCAGGTTGGTGGCATCGGCCACGCAGACGATCACGTCGGGAGGTGTCTCTCCCGCCAATTGACCGAGCACCGCGTCGCGGGTCACCACCTCGTCGGGGCTGCGGGCGCGTAGGGAATAGGTGCCGGGCAGGTCCAACACATGGATGACCCTGCCGCTGGCGGTGGTGACGATACCTTCCTTCCGCTCCACCGTGACGCCGGCATAGTTGGCCACCTTGGAGCGCCCGCCGGTGAGGGCGTTGAAGAGCGCGGTCTTGCCCGAGTTTGGGTTTCCCACCAGGGCGATGCGGGCCGGTGCCAGGGCCGCGCTCATGGTCGGTCCAACATCAAAATCACTTCGCCAGCGTCGCGGCGTCGCAGGGCCACGCGCATGTCGTCCAGGCGCACGGCGATGGGATCGTGGCCGATGGCACCTTCGTGGATCACCTCGATCCGGGCCCCTTCGACGAAGCCGAACTCCAACAGGCGCCGTTGGAGTTCCTCGACATCGACGCCATGATCCTTGCCGTCCAGCTCGGCGCGAACCTCAACGATGGTGCCCCGATCCCCGATGGAGGCCTCGCTGAGCCGCACAGTCCTACCGACATCGAGAGCCTCTGAGACCTCGGTCGCGCGGCCAGGGGAAGGGCTATTCATCAGGGGCCTCTAACATGTTGCGAGTGATTATCATTCCAGTGTCGCAACGTCGAGGACGCTTTGGATTCAGCCCTTGCGGTACGGGGGCTCGCCGCTACATTGCCGCCCGCTCCTGGGGCCCCAGTGGCGAAATGGTAGACGCGGCAGACTCAAAATCTGTTGCCGAGAGGCGTGTTGGTTCGAGTCCGACCTGGGGCACCAAGGAGATCGTGGCGGGTGACGGGCGCAGGGTCGCCTAGTCGCGACGCTTGACCACCCATCCCGACCAGAAATGCCAGTAGTCGCGAAACAGGTCTGGGAGGATCCAGAAGCCGTGGCGATAGGGCTGGGCCACGCCGATGGCGAGCATCGGATCAGCCGTGCCGCGCCAGGTGCCAAACAGGCGATCCCAGATCGGGGCCATGGAGAAATGACCGGTGGGCTCGGTCATGTCGAGCTTGTGGTGCAGCCGGTGATGCCGCGGCGATTGCAGGACCCAGCGGCCCACCCAGCCCCAGTCAGATCGCATCTGGGAGTGGATCAGAAATCCGACGGCGGTCACCAGGACATTGACATAGACCATCACCATTGGCGGCGCGCCCAGTGCGGCCAGCGGCATGTTGATGATGAAGATCGGGGTGAAGGCGGCGGGGTGCTGCCGCGCGGCGGTCACCATCACAAAGTCCTCGGCCGAGTGATGATAGCGGTGCAGGGGCCAGAAGTACCGGGTGTGGTCCAGCCTGTGGGTCCAGTAGTCGAAGAAGGTGTAGACGTAGAAGTAGACCAGCACCTGCAGGGCCAGCGGTATGGGCGAGGGGTCGATGGATAGGCCCGTGGTTGCCTTGATCAGGTCGTGCAGCCACATGCCGGAGATCATCGAGGCTCCCAGCATCATGACCCGCCCCAGCAGGCCCAGGACGCGGGCCTGACCCAGCACCAGGATGGCCAGGTCGGTTTTGATTGACGGGGTTCTGGCCAGGAGGAGTTGGCGGATCGAGCTGGCCTCCCAACCCACCACCAGGCTCTCAATCCACAGGGCCAGCGGCAGGATGGTCAGGATCACGGCGGCATTGTCGATGACCCGGCGGTGGATGTCAGCAACTTCGAGTGACCGACCGGCCATCTGGATCGTTAGGCTGTCGGGCAGGAATCTCACCGCACCCCACCAGGCGAGACCCAGCAGGGCCCCGTAGATCAGGAGGGCGACGACAATCAGGCCGCGGACCAGGGCGGCGGAGGACGGCCGCTCACGGTCGTCGCGCACGGTGGCGTGAGCCAGGGTCATGGTCGAGGTTCCAGGCGCTGTCGGAGGCTGCCATTAGACCTTGGTCGAGTTGCTTGCCGATTAACGGGCCTGTCAGAGGTCTCGCTGTCCCTCCGCAGACCGATCAATTTCCGTCAGAATCGCTGGCTTTGTGTATCTCTGACTTGGAGCATGGAGTTCTCATGAAACTGGTTGCGCGACCGACAGGCTTTGACCTGGTCCAGGGGGGGCGGCTGATCCTGCGCCATGACGTGGAGGCTCCATGCCTCTTCGTCGGGCGCGGTGAACCCGAAGTCGCCATGCTGCGTGGGAACTTTAAGATCTCCGACTATCTGATTGAACGAATTGCCTTGCGACACGCTGATGTCACGCAGGTAGATGACGCCATCCAGATTGCCATGGCGGCATCGGCCAACGAGGCACCGCTCCTGATCCTCACCCTGGGCGAGGGCGGGATCGGGTTCCAGGCCACCGATCCTCAGCTCAACCGTTTGTGGGTCCGCGCCGTGGCTGAGCCTGGGGAGCATGTCTGGGGCGGAGGCGAGCAGATGTCCTATTTCGATATGCGTGGCCGTCGGTTTCCGCTCTGGACGTCAGAGCCCGGGGTCGGCCGCGACAAGACCAAGCTGATCACTCTGAAGGCCGACATGGTTGGAGCCGGCGGAGATTACTTCAATACCAACTACCCACAGCCGACCTATCTGTCGTCGCGGCGCTATGCGCTGCACGTGGACACCACGGCCTACAGCGTCTTTGACTTCCGCCACGACGGCTTCCACGAGATCGAGGTCTGGGAGATCCCGGCGAGGATCGAGGCCTGGTCCGGTGACACATTTGTCGAGATCGTGGGGGCCTTGTCGGACCGCTTTGGACGCCAGCCGCAACTGCCAGCCTGGGTGCTGGAGGGGGCCATCATTGGTCTGAAGCAAGGCGGCCAGAGCTTTGACCGGCTGCAGAACTTCCTGGATGGCGGGGTCGCGGTGTCTGGCCTTTGGTGCGAGGACTGGGTCGGTCTGCGGGTCACCTCCTTCGGCAAGCGCCTGTTCTGGGACTGGAAGTGGAACCCTGCACGCTATCCGGACCTGGACAGCCAGATCGGCGAGCTGAGGGCTAGGGGCATCCGCTTCCTGGGCTATGTGAACCCCTATCTGGCCGTCGACGGCAGCTACTTTGAGGTGGCCCGGGCGGCGGGGTATCTGGCCCTGACCCTGGACGGCACGGCCCCCTACATCGTGGACTTCGGGGAGTTCGACTGCGGCGTTGTTGATTTCACGCTCCCTGAAGCCTGCGACTGGTTCGAGGAGGAGATTATCGGTCGCCAGATGCTGGACTTCGGCCTCTCCGGATGGATGGCGGACTTCGGTGAGTACCTGCCC
>JANPAO010000383.1:0-5589 GCA_031429955.1 Phenylobacterium sp.
CAGGTTCATGCCCGCGAGCACTTCCTTGATCTCGTTCAGCGACTTGCGCCCGAAGTTGGGGGTGCGGAGCATTTCCGCCTCCGTCTTCTGGATCAGGTCGCCGATATAGACGATGTTGTCGTTCTTCAGGCAGTTGGCCGAGCGGACCGAGAGCTCCAGCTCGTCGACCTTCTTCAGCAGGGCCGGGTTGAACGGCAGTTCCGGCTTGGCCTCGCCCTCGACCTTCTTCTTCGGCTCTTCGAAGGTGATGAAGATCTGCAGCTGGTCTTGCAGGATGCGGGCGGCATAGGCCACCGCGTCCACTGGCGAGATCGCGCCGTTGGTCTCAACTTCCATGATCAACTTATCGTAGTCGAGGCTTTGACCCTGACGGGTGGGCTCGACGCGATAGGCGACGCGCTTGACCGGCGAGTAGAGGCTGTCCACGGCGATCAGGCCGATGGGGGCATCTTCCGGGCGGTTGTGCTCGGCCGGGACATAGCCCTTGCCGTTCTGAACCGTGAACTCCATCCGCACCTGAGCGCCATCGTCCAGGGTGCAGAGCACATGGTCGGGGTTCAGGATGTCGATGTCGGAGCCGGCCTCGATCTGGCCAGCGGTCACGGTGCCGGGGCCCGTGGCGCGCAGGGTCATGCGCTTGGGGCCTTCGGCATGCATGCGCAGGGCCAGTTGCTTGATGTTCAGCACAATGTCGACCACGTCTTCCCGCACGCCTTCCAGCGAGGAGAATTCGTGCACGACGCCGTCAATCTGCACCGCTGTCACAGCCGCGCCTTGCAGCGAGGATAGGAGAACGCGACGCAGGCTATTGCCCAGGGTCACACCAAAGCCACGCTCGAGAGGTTCGGCCACCAGACGCGCCTTGCGGTTGGCGTCGGTGCCGGTCTCGATCAGCGGCTTTTCGGGACGGATGAGCTCGTTCCAGTTTCTTTCGATCACGGATAGGTGTCCCTCGAACGCAGGATCGCCGGACGCGACATACGCGGTCCGGCGAAGGGGGATAGCAGTACTTCGGTACTCAGACGCGCCGACGCTTGGGCGGACGGCAGCCGTTGTGCGGAATTGGGGTCACGTCGCGGATGGTGGTGATGGTCATGCCCACCGACTGCAACGCCCGGAGCGCCGACTCGCGACCCGAACCCGGGCCCGACACGTTCACTTCCAGGGTCTTGACGCCATGCTCAGCGGCCTTCTTGCCCGCATCCTCGGCCGCCATCTGGGCGGCATAGGGCGTGGACTTCCGAGAGCCCTTGAACCCCATCGCCCCGGCGGAGGACCAGGAAATCGTATTTCCCTGGGCGTCGGTGATGGTGATCATGGTGTTGTTGAACGAGGCGTTCACGTGCGCCACGCCCGAGGTGATGTTCTTGCGTTCGCGACGTTTAACGCGCGCCGGTTCCTTGGCCATCGACTAGCTTTCTTACTTCTTCTTGCCGGCGATCGGCTTCGCCGGACCCTTGCGGGTGCGGGCGTTGGTGTGGGTGCGCTGACCGCGGACCGGCAGGCCCTTGCGATGACGCAGGCCGCGATAACAGGCCAGGTCCATCAGACGCTTGATATTGACCGCCGTCTCGCGACGAAGGTCACCCTCAACCGTATAGTCACGGTCGATGGCTTCGCGGATCTGAAGCACCTCGGCATCCGAAAGCTGGTTGACGCGACGTGCGTCTTCGATGCCAACCTTCTGGACGATCTCGGCGGCTTTCGCCTGGCCGATGCCATGGATATACTGAAGCGCGATGATCACGCGCTTGTTAGTCGGAATGTTTACACCGGCGATGCGGGCCACTTGGGGTATTCTCCTGGTCACGCAGAGAAGCGCGAACAACGCCCCGGACCAAGTTGGTTGACCGGTTCGTCCCTCGCGCGTTTCGCGGAAGCGGCCCGTTATAGGGACAGTTGCGTTTCCGTCAATGCCGTATGCGACGGAAATTGACCTTCTTTAAGGACTTCGGTCGCAACCCCACCTCAGCTTCCCTGCCGCACCGTCGTCGGGCCTGATCAAGGGCGGGGTTCGAGGGCCGATGGAGGTCACGTAGGTCCCACGGTGACCGCAGGGCCACGGTGGCCCTCAGGTGAGTCGGCACAACTCTGAAGGGGGTCGCTTCACGCCCGCGTCCCCATCGCCACCGCGAAGCCTCAGTTGAGCGCGGCCAGGGTCTTGTCGATGGCGGCGGCCACGGTGTCGATGGCCCCCATGCCGTCCAACTCCACCAGCTTACCCTGCCCCTGATAATAGGGCAGCAGCGGCGCGGTCTGTTCGTTATAGGCAGCCAGCCGCACCTTGAAGCTGTCGGGATTGTCGTCGGGGCGGCCGGTCTCAGCAAAGCGACCGGCAATGCGCTGCGTCAGCGCGTCATCGTCCACCTTCAGGCGCAGCACCAGGTCGATCTTCGCCCCGCGTGCCTGCAGCATGGCGTCCAGGATCTCGGCCTGGGCTTGGGTTCTGGGAAAACCGTCGAAGATGGCGCCACCGGCGGCCTCGGCCTCAGGCAGGCGGTCCTCAATCAGGGCGATGACGATTTCGTCGGTCACCAGTTCCCCGCGCTCCATGACGCCGGCCACCCGCTTGCCCAGGTCAGAGCCCGAGGCGATCGCAGCGCGAAGCATGTCGCCCGTTGAGAGCTGAACCATGTTGCGGGTATCCACCAGGCGTTTGGCCTGGGTGCCCTTGCCCGCAGCTGGCGGTCCGAACAGGATCAAATTCATGACTTAAATGTCCCCTCCCCGCCGATCATCCCCATGATCGACGCCAAACTCAGCAGCACGGTCTCTAGCGACCGCGCCCGCCCCGCAACTTCGACTTCTTGATCAAGCCCTCATATTGGTGGGCCAACAGGTGCGACTGGATCTGGGTCACGGTATCCATGGTCACGCTCACCACGATCAGGATCGAGGTCCCCCCCAGATAGAAAGGCGCATTGTAGAAGGCGATCAGGGCCTCTGGCAGCAGACAAACCAGGGTGATGTAGGCAGCCCCCACCACGGTCAGGCGAGTCAGGACGAAATCCAGATACTCCGCCGTGCGCTTACCGGGTCGAATGCCGGGCAGGAAGCCGCCGTACTTGCGCAGGTTCTCCGCCGTGTCCTCAGGATTGAAGACGATCGAGGTGTAAAAGTAGCAGAAGAACACGATCAGCGCGCCGTAGAGCACCATAAACGCCGGGCGCCCGTGCTGCAGCTCTCCCACCACAGCAGGCAGCCACTGAAGCCAGTTGGGCATGTCAGCATTGGCCAGGAAACTCATGGCCGTGGTGGGCAGCAGCAACAGGGACGAGGCGAAGATCGGCGGGATGACGCCGGAGGTATTGATCTTCAGGGGCAGGAACGAGGTTTCGCCGCCCATCATCCGGTTACCCTGCTGGCGCTTGGGATACTGCACCAGCAGGCGACGCTGAGAGCGTTCCATAAAGACGATCACCAGAACCACGGCCACAGCCAGGCCCGCGATCAGGAACAGACCCGCCGCCGGCAGCGTGCCGGTCTGGGCCATGGAGAACATCTGCAGGATGCCACGCGGCAGCACCGCCACAATGCCGGCGAAGATGATCAGCGACACCCCGTTGCCGACGCCACGGCTGGTGATCTGCTCACCCAGCCACATCAGGAACAGAGTGCCTCCGGTCAGGGTGACGACGGTCGACACCAGGAAGAAGACGCCGGGATTGTCCACCAGGCCTGGACTGTTTTGCAGGCCCACGGCGATCCCGAAGGACTGCAACAGGGCCAGCAGCACCGTCAGATAACGGGTGTATTGGTTGAGGGTCTTGCGCCCCGCCTCCCCGCCTTCCTTGCGAAGCTTTTCCCAGGGCGGATAGACCGTCCCCAGAAGCTGCACGATGATCGAGGCAGAGATGTAGGGTCCGACGTTCAGGGCGAAGATCGCCATCCGCTGAACCGCGCCGCCCGAGAACATATTGAACATCCCCAGGATGCCCTGGGACTGTCCCTCAAAGGCCTTGGAAAAGGCCGCGACATCGATGCCCGGGATCGGGATATAGGTCCCGAGCCGATAAACCACCATCGCCATGATGGTGAAACCGATGCGCTTGTGAAGCTCCGTGGCCTTTGCAAAGGCCCCGAAGTTCATGTTGGCGGCGAGCTGTTCGGCGGCCGAAGCCATAGGATACCCCGAAGCTTTAAGACCGGTCGTACATAGGGCGTCCGACCGGCGGTGTCATCTGACGCCCGCCATCCCTCCCCGATTCTGGGAGGGACGGACGGAGATCCTTAGGCTTCGGCCGATTCGGCGGCCACAGGTGCGGTAGTCGTGATCTTGCCACCGGCCTTTTCGACAGCAGCCTTGGCCGCCGTGGAGGCCGAGTGGACGGTGATGTCGAGCTTGGAGGTCAAGACGCCCTTGCCCAGGAGGCGGACGCCGTCCAGTTCGCGGCGCACGATGCCGCTGGCCACCAGGACCTTGGCGTCGATGGCCTTTTTGGCGTCGAGCTTGCCGGCCGCGATGGCCTGCTCCAGACGCCAGAGATTGACCTCGGCATATTTGGGCGCGTTGGGATTGTTGAAGCCGCGCTTGGGCATGCGCATGTGCAGCGGCATCTGGCCGCCCTCGAAGCCGGCGATGGCGACGCCGGAGCGGGCCTTCTGGCCCTTGACGCCCCGGCCGCCGGTCTTGCCCTTGCCCGAGCCCTCGCCGCGCCCGACGCGCATGCGGTTCTTGGTGGAGCCTTCACGCGGCTTCAGTTCATTGAGTTTGGTCATGTGACGCCTCTCCTTGGAGATCAATCGCCGGGCAAGCCCGACTCGGCTGAAATGCAAAGGGACGGCGCAAGCGCCGCCCCTGGAAGTTCTGGTAGACCCTTAGGCCTTGGTCTCGACGACTTCAAGCATGTGGGCGACCTTGGCGATCATCCCACGCACCGAAGGCGTATCCTCCAGCGTGGACACGCGGCCCATCTTGTTCAGACCCAGACCCGCGAGCGTGGCGCGCTGGTCCTTGGTCCGACGGATCGGGCTGCCGGTCTGACGAACGGTGACAGTGGCCATCAGTTACTCTCCGTCGCCGGGGGTGCTGGCGCCGTCAGCGCGGCGGCCGATCACGTCAGCGACCTTCTTGCCACGCTTGGCGGCGACCTGGCGGGGTGAAGACTGAGCCTTCAGCGCCTCAAAAGTCGCGCGCACCATGTTGTAGGGGTTGGACGAGCCGACCGACTTGCCGACCACGTCCTGGACGCCCAGGGTTTCCAGAACCGCGCGCATCGGACCGCCGGCGATGACGCCGGTGCCCGGAGGGGCCGAGCGGACCATGACCTTGCCGGCGCCCCAACGGCCATTGCCGTCGTGGTGCAGGGTGCGGCTCTCGCGGAGCGGCACGCGGATCATCGTCTTCTTGGCTTCTTCCGTCGCCTTGCGGATGGCCTCAGGCACTTCGCGCGCCTTGCCATGCCCAAAGCCCACGCGGCCCTTCTGGTCGCCCACCACCATCAGGGCGGCGAACGAGAAGCGCCGGCCACCCTTCACAGTGGCGGCCACGCGGTTGATGTGAACCAGCTTCTCAACGATGTCGCTGTCGCGGTCATCGTCGTTGCGATTGCGACCGCCGCCGCGCTGTTCGTCTCTGCGAGCCATGAT
>JANPAO010000384.1:0-2540 GCA_031429955.1 Phenylobacterium sp.
CTTGAACTTCTTGTCCAGGACTGGGGCGTCTTCGATGGGGAAGAAGGCTCCGTCGATCTTCAGTCGTTGGAAGCCCGCCCTCTGCCACTCGGCGATTTCCTTGCGGTACTCGCCCTTTCGGCCCCGGACCACGGGCGCCAGCAGATAGATCCGCTCGCCGTCAGGCAGGGCAGCCAGCTTGTCCACCATCATCGAGATGGTCTGGCTCTCGATGGGCAGGCCGGTGGCGGGCGAATAGGGCACGCCAACGCGGGCCCAGAGCAGGCGCATATAGTCGTGGATCTCGGTGACCGTGCCGACGGTGGAGCGCGGATTGCGGCTGGTGGTCTTCTGCTCGATGGAGATGGCCGGGGACAGGCCCTCGATCAGGTCCACGTCGGGCTTGCTCATCAGCTCCAGGAACTGGCGGGCATAGGCCGACAGGCTCTCGACATAGCGCCTTTGGCCCTCGGCATAGATGGTGTCGAAGGCCAGGGAACTCTTGCCCGATCCGGACAGCCCGGTCAGGACCACCAGTTCGCCGCGCGGAATGTCCACGTTGACGTTCTTCAGATTGTGCTCCCGCGCGCCTCGCACGCGGATGAAGTTCAGCTGTTCGGCCATCTTGTCCTGAAACGCTCGTCCGCCACCGGGGATCCCGACGGAGCCGCCTAATGTAATGAACCGACTCAGGGATAACACGGGAACAATAAGCGAACAAACCGCCGCGCCCGCCGCTGTTCCGGTGGCCTTACTTCGCGGTTCGCAGGTCCGCCGCGGCCTTTAGCACCCGTAAGGCGTTGCCGCCCCAGATCTTGGTGACATCGTCTGAGCTATAGCCCGCGGCGATCAGGCGCTCGGTGATCTTTGGATAGTCGGTGACGTCCTCCAGGCCCTCGATGCCGCCACCGCCGTCGAAGTCGCCGGAGACCCCCACATGGTCAACGCCGGCCACCTCAATGGCGTGCAGCATGTGCTTCATGAAGTCGTCAAGATTGGCCCGGGGGACCGGCCATTGGGCGTCGATGGCCACCTTGCCGTCCAGGTAGGCCTTGCGCTGGGCCGGGCTCATGCTGCGGCCGGTGATGCCGTTGGCCTTCATCAGGGCCGCCAGGGCGGCGTCGCGCTCGGGGATCTTTACGGTGGGGACCATATAGGCGGAGAAGGCGTTGATCTGGATCACCCCGCCCTTGGCGGCCAGGGCCTTGAGCCGGCCATCGTCGATGTTGCGGGGATGGTCGAAGATGGCCTTCAGGCCTGAGTGGGACAGGACCAGCGGCGAGGTCGACAGGGCCAGCATCTGGTCCAGCACCTCCTCGGAGGCGTGGCTGGCGTCCAGCACGACCCCCAGCCGGTTGGCCTCGGCCACAAAGGCCTTACCCTTGGGGCTAAGTCCTTGCCAGACCTTGCCTTTGGGGTCGGTGGAGGAGTCGGCCAGGTCGTTGTTGGTGAAGTGAACCGGCCCCATCATGCGGACGCCGAGGGTGTAGAAGGTCTGCATCAGGGAGAGGTCAGCCTCCACCGGCTGGCTGTTCTCCATGCTCATGAAGACCACCTTCTTGCCCGCCGCCACAATGGGGGCGGCCTCCTCGGCGCGGGTGGCCAGGACGAACCTGTCGCCATGCTTGGCCACCATCTCGCGGATCTCGACGGCCCGCAGCAGGGCCGCGTCGCGGGACTGGGCGTCGCCCTCCGGGGTCACGGGACCCTGGGGGGTGAAGATGGCGAAGAAGCCGCCATCGACCCCACCCTGCACCATGCGCGGATAGTCCACCTGGCTGCCGTCGGCCTTCACCGAGTGGCGATCCATCATGCTCCAGCCGGGGATGTGGAAGTTGGCTGGGGTGTCGAAATGGGTGTCCAGCACGATGGCGGCCTTGTGGGCCTTGGCGGCAGGGGAGGCGGCCAGGGCCGGGAGGGCGCAGGTGGCCAGCAGGATCGCAAGCGGCAGGGTCAGGCGGGGCACGGCGTCACTCCAAACAGGGACGCAGAGGGTGTCGCCGAACCGGTGCCAGATGCAAGGCCCTGATGCCATCCTTCGGACCCTGCCCGCAGGGTGGGCACCGACATGTTCGTCGTCGTGGAGGGAGGAATGGGGGCCTCCGACGGCGAACGCATGGGGGTGTCGCAAGGCCCGGTCCAGATTGCGCTCGCCGCCGCAAGGGGGGCGACCGACCATGGCTGACGAGGTGGTGGCGAGGGTTGATGAAGGGGTGAGGTGTGAGCCCTCAAGGCCTTACAATAAAAGAGATTTCGCAGAGCGTCTGGTCGGCGATCCGACCCTGAGCCGCGCCGCACGAAGACTGACATCTGACGGGCGAGGTCTCACGGGGTTGCGGGTTTGTAGTCGCGCCAGAGGAAGCCCGGGGTTACGGTGACAGCTGCAATAACCCCCATGCGCACTTCGGTGATGGTGCGTTCAACCGCTCTTGACTGGCCCGTAGCCCCAGCCAGACCTCAAGCCACTCGACGTCGTCAACTGGGGATCGCCGCATGGGACGGCAGCGTCCTCGTCAGCAGATAGGCCCATCGCCGGGGTCCTCTGGGGCGCTGGAAGGTTT
>JANPAO010000385.1:0-3948 GCA_031429955.1 Phenylobacterium sp.
TCGACCCCGTTCATCTCCGGCATCTGGATGTCCATCAGCACTAGGTCGAAGGCATGGGTCTTGACGGACTCAAGGGCTTCGCGACCGTTGGAGACCAGGGTCAGATCGACGCCAAAGGGTTCCAGCAGGGACTTCAGGATCAACTGATTGGTGGTGTTGTCCTCGGCGGCCAGGATGCGGGCACTGGGCATCTCGGCGGCGGTGTCGGTCGGTGCTGGCGCGACAGCCTGACGGGCCTCGCCGCGCTTTTCCAACGGCAGGGTGAAGGTAAAGACTGAGCCCTCGCCAAGGACACTGGTGACCCCGATCTGGCCGCCCATCATGGCCACCAGCTCTCGACAGATGGCCAGGCCAAGCCCGGTGCCGCCAAACCTGCGGCTGGTGGAGGCGTCCACCTGGCTGAACTTCTGGAACAGCTCGCCGATGCGTTCGGCTGGAATGCCCAGGCCGTTGTCACGGACGGTGAAGGTGACGCCGCCCGCCGAGGGCGCGACACTGACGGCCACGGTCCCCTCGGTGGTGAACTTCACGGCATTGGAAACCAGGTTGGAGAGAACTTGACGCAGGCGGGCACCGTCACCCCACCAGATGCCCTGGGCCTGCGGGTCGATCTCGACGCTGAGAACCACGTCCTTCTGGGCCGCCAACTGACTGAAGGTGGCGCAGGACTCAGCCACCACCTCGGCCAGATCGAACTCATGGGCATCCAGGTCCAGCCGCCCTGCCTCGATCTTGGAGATGTCCAGCACATCGTTGAGCACGGTCAACAGGGCCTCGCCGGAGGCCCCGATCACCTTCAGGCGATCGGCCTGGGCCGGGCTCAGGTCACTGCGGGCCATGACCTGGGCCATGCCGAGTATGCCGTTCAGCGGGGTGCGGATCTCGTGGCTCATATTGGCCAGGAACTGGGACTTGGCGACATTGGCGGCGTCGGCCTGGTCGCGGGCGCGCACCAGTTCCGACATCGTCCGCTCCAGGGTCGAGTCACCCGCCGAGAGGTCGCGGAAGATCGCCTTGATACAGTAGGCCAGGGCGCCCGCAGCGGCCAGAAAGATCAGCAGCGACAGCCCAAAGACCGGGGCCGCATTGCGCAGAACACTCTCGCCCGGCCGCTTGGGGGTCCAGACGAGATCACCGACGATGAAGTCGTTGGCGTCCAAGATAGCCAGGCTGGCGGAGCCGGCCCTTGGGTCATGTGGCAAGGCCTTGAGATTGGAGATCCGGATGCCGTTCCCAATCTCGGTCAGAAAGGCCGGTGTCATCTGGCGGGCCGACAAGATCACGGTGACAGGTCCGGGTCTTGCCTGCGGCTTGGCGGTCTCTGGGTTGACCGAGGCGGCCCCCACCAGGAAGTAGCGGCCCTCTGAGAGGATGATGCCCTTGGCAGTGATGGCGGCGTCCATGCCGAAAGGTTTGTCGGCCAGGCCCTGCTGCCGTGCCTGTTCCTGCAGGCGCAGCCGGGCCAGAAGGGGGGCGACATCGCGGGCAAAGGTCGCGGCTTGATCAAGCGGCAGGCGGCCGGCCCCGCGCCAGGCATAGACCGGCTGGTCCCTGGGACTGACCACCAGGGTGATGTCATGGTGTAGGTAGTTGGCAAAATAGCTGCCGATCTCGGTGTCGGCCCAGGCGGGGTCGAGCTTGAGGGTCAGGCGCTCATAGGCCAGGTCCCAGACGGCGACTGAGCCGATATCGGTGACCACCTGGTTGAGGATGCGGTCCAATCGGCGGGAGACAAGCTGCTCTTCCTCGGCAACCTGGATCTGATCGACGGAGGCCGAGGTGTAGGCTAGCAGGCCGACACTGCCCAAGATGACAACGGCCAAAATCACCGTAGCAAGCTGAATGATCCGCCGGGCGGCGCGCTGACTGTGAGTAAGCTTGGCGGACATGGCACTCGCGTGGCTGGCGTGCCCAAGCTTCTAGCCCGTCAAGGTCATCAAACCGTAAAGGTCTCTGATCGCCGGGGGTCCCCATCGGGACAAGGGTTAGGCGACGCGAACCCTGGCCGTGCTCTCGGGCAGATCCTGGCCGAATGCGCGCTGGAAGAACTCGGCCACCGTGCCGCGCTCCAACTCATCGCACTTGTTCAAGAACGTCATCCGGAAGCCGAGTGCGATATCGCCCCCGAAGATCTCGGTGTTCTGAGCCCAGGTGATCACGGTGCGGGGGCTCATGACCGTAGAAATGTCCCCGTTCATGAAGGCATTGCGGGTCATGTCGGCGACCCGGACCATGGCGCTGATGGTGCGCTTGCCCTCGGTGGTGTTGTAGTGCGGTGCCTTGGACAGCACGATCTCGGCCTCAACGTCGTGGGCCAGATAGTTCAGGGTGGTGACGATCGACCAGCGGTCCATCTGCCCCTGATTGATCTGCTGGGTGCCGTGATAGAGGCCGGTGGTGTCCCCTAGGCCGATGGTGTTGGTGGTGGAGAACAGCCGGAAGAACGGATTGGGCCGGATCACGCGGTTCTGGTCCAGCAGGGTCAGCTTGCCCTGGGCCTCCAGGATGCGCTGGATCACGAACATCACGTCGGGACGACCGGCGTCGTACTCGTCAAACACCAGAGCCACGGGCCGCTGGATCGACCAGGGCAGGATGCCCTCGCGGAATTCGGTGATCTGCTTGCCGTCCTTCAGGACGATGGCGTCCTTACCCACCAGGTCGATACGGCTGACATGGCTGTCGAGGTTGACCCGGATCAGCGGCCAGTTGAGCCGCGCGGCCACCTGCTCGATGTGGGTCGACTTGCCCGTGCCGTGATAGCCCTGGATCATCACCCGGCGGTCGAAGGCAAAGCCCGCGCAGATCGCCCGGGTGGTCTCGGGATCGAACTTGTAGGAGGCATCGAGGTCGGGGACATGGCTGTCGCGCTCGCTGAAGGCGGGCACGGTCATGTCGATGTCCACACCGAAGGTATCGCGGACGGAAACCTTCCGGTCCGGGATCAGGGTGAGCAGCTTATCGTCTTGGTTTTCGGCGAAGGACGTCATGGTGGGGTTCGATTACAGGCTTACGCATGCGAAGCAAACGTGTGTTTGATGAAGGTCGGTTCCTGCGACCCATAGCGGAATGACAAAGGGAGCGTCCACCCATGTTGCGGCAAGCCGTGCGGTCCTATCGAACAATCCAGGTCACGCCGACGGAGCAGGGCTTTGGCGCCGAGATCGTCGGCGTCGATCTCTCGCGCGCCCTGAGCCCTGAGACCCGGGACGAGATTCGTGCCGCCTGGGCCCAACATTCGGTGGTCAGTTTCCCCGACCAGCCCTTGAGCCTGGAGCAACTGGAGGCCTTCACCCTGCAGATGGGCCGGTTCGGGGTCGATCCGTTCATCGCGCCGATGCCGGGCCATCCCAATGTGCTGGAACTGCGCCGCGAGCCTGACGAGAAGGCCACCAACTTCGGGGCCGGCTGGCATTCCGACTGGAGCTTCCAGGCTAATCCGCCGGCTGCGACCCTGCTGCATGGCAAGGTGATTCCCCCGGTGGGCGGCGACACCCTGTTTGACGATTGCGCCAGCGCCTATGAGGCCCTGTCGCCGGCCATGCAGACCTTGCTGGCACCCTTGCAGGCCGTCCACTCCGCCGGTCGGGCCTATGGGACTCACGGGGTCTTCGCCCGCGAGACCGAGAAGCGGACCATGGAGATCATCGTCTCCCCGGAAGCCGATCGGTCCCTGACCCACCCCCTGGTGCGGACCCATCCGGTCACGGCGCGCAAGGCGCTCTATGTCAGCCCGGTCTATACCCCGGGCATTGCCGGCTTCGAGGCCAAGGAGGCCCAGGCCATCCTGGCCTTCCTGTTTGCCCACATGACCCAGGAGCGATTCATCTATCGCCACAAGTGGCGGCCCAACATGCTGCTGATGTGGGACAACCGCTGCACCGTCCATCTCGCCGAGGGGGGTTATGACGGTCACCTGCGGCTGATGCACCGCACCACGGTGGCCGG
>JANPAO010000386.1:0-1589 GCA_031429955.1 Phenylobacterium sp.
CGGGCCGCCTCGGGTCCAGAAACCGCCGAGGCCCACTGGAGCAGGGCCGGCTCCAGGGCCTTCAGAGCCGCGGGCCTGCCGTCGCGCCAGTCCTCATAAGGAAAAAACCGGCTCCAGTCGGCCCAGGCGGTGTCGGGCGCATGGGTGTCGACGGCCTGGGGGGTCAGGCCCAGATAGCCCACCGAGATCACCCGCGCCGCGCCGGCGCCCACCCCCATGTCGGCCAGGGGTGCATCGCGGCCCTTGTCGCCAAAGGTGTAGAGCTGCTCCACATAGCCCAGGTCAAACCGCGTCTGGGCGGTGACGAAGGCGCGCAGGGCCAGCTCGAAGGTCCGGTGGCCATCGGGGTCAAAGGGGCCGAAGGGCAGGCCGGCGTTCTGACCAGGGGGGCGCACCGTCAGCACCACCGCCTGGCCGTCGCGGATCGCCACCACCACCGCCGACAGCCCGATGACGACGGCCCGGTCCATCTAGTGCTGCGCCGGGAAGTCGAAGGGCTGGGCGCGCAGATGGTCATAGTCTCCCATGGCCGCCACAGCGTTGGCCATACGCCCCCTCCGTCCCATGATGTCGTCTGCCAGGGCGATGATGCGCCGATTGGGGGAGGCGTGGATCGCCGCCCGGCGCATCACCAGCGCCATCTCCCGCTCGTCGGCGTCGGGATTGCGCGCGCAGGCCAGCACAAAGGCGCTGGCGGTGGAGCGGCTGATCCCAGCCCAGCAATGGATCAACATCGGCGCCTCACCCTGCCAGCCCTCGCCAAAGGCCAACAGGTCAAAGACCAGCTTCTCGTCGGGGGGGATCATGCCGTCCATCGGCTCGGCGATGTCATTGACCCCCAGCTTCAGGTGCCGGTCGGCCGCCATGCCGGGCGGGGTGTCGATCATGCTGGCGGGGTCCAGCAGGGTCACCATATGGGACGGCCGCCGCGCTGCGAACACACGCGCCACCTCGGTCAGTCCGCAGATGATGAAGGTCACGACAGCTCCGCTGACAGGGCGCGAAAACGCTCGACATATCCTAGCTGCGCCTGGGCCGCCGACAACGGGTGGATTGTCAGATCATAGCCCTTGGGCGGTGCATCAAAGAACTCCAGGGACTCCGCCGGACTAAACCCCGCCAACTGACTCGCCTCAAAGTAGGCGCAGGCCCGGTCTGCCCGTTTAATCAACGTCTTAACCGCCGAAGGTATCTTGGCGGGCAAGCCAAACCGCGCATGGATGGCGTGCTCCAACCGCTCCTCAAACAGCCTATAGTCGTAGCCCAGGGCCGCCTTGAACGGGCTGATCATATCGCCGATCACATACTCCGAAGCATCATGCAGCAAGGCCGCCAGCCGCCACCGGGGCTCAAGGTCTGGCTGGATGTGAACACAGATCTCCTCCACCACCACCGAGTGCTGGGCCACGGAGAAGGCGTGCTCCCCCACCGTCTGCCCGTTCCACCGCGCCACCCGGGCCAGGCCATGGGCGATGTCCTCGATCTCGATGTCCATGGGCGACGGGTCAAGCAGGTCCAGCCGGCGGCCCGACAGCATGCGCTGCCAAGCCCGAGGGGCCTTCACCGGTCTACGCAGCCCTTTGGTCACC
>JANPAO010000387.1:0-3969 GCA_031429955.1 Phenylobacterium sp.
TCCTCCAGGGTGGCATCCGGTGGCAGGCGGTCGAGAATTTCCCTGGTCACCGTGTCAGCCTTCGTTTCGCCGTATTCCCGGCGCATTTCGAGGCGGAAGCGGGTGGTCACGGCGTGGGCGCGGAGCGTGGCCAGGTGGTCATCGATGGCACGTCCCTGGACAGCCTGGATGATGACGGTCGCACCCGGCTTCGGCGCGACAAGATCGGGTTTGTGTTCCAGGCCTTCCATATCCTGCCGCACCTGAGTCTCGCGCAGAATGTCGCCCTGCCCCTGGTGCTGCAGGCCGTGGAGTCCGACGTCGCCATCAGCCGAGCCACAGCGCTGCTGGAGGCCATCGGCCTGACCGGACGCGGGGATGCCCGACCGTCTCAGCTCTCGGGCGGTGAGTTGCAAAGGGTGGCTTTGGCGCGTGCCCTGGTGCATCGGCCGGCCCTGGTGCTGGCCGACGAGCCCACGGGAAACCTGGATCCGGAAACCGCCGCCCGCATCCTCAATCTGTTTGTGGCCCAGGTGCGGGGGTCAGGGTCTGCAGCCGTCCTGGTGACCCACTCCGGGCGAGCCGCCTCGGTGGCCGATCGCTGCCTGGCCCTCACGAGCCAAGGCTTGATCGCGCGCCATGGGGTCTAGCCCCGTCAACCGAACGGCCCTGGCCTGGATGATGGTCGGCGAGTGGCGCGCCCACCCCGGCCGGGTCATCACCGCGGCCCTGGCGATCGCCATCGGCGTGGCCCTGGGTTTTGCGGTTCACCTGATCAATGGCTCGGCCCAGGCCGAGATGGCGCGCGCAGTTCGCACCCTGAACGCCGATGCCGACATGCAGATCCAGGCCGCCACGCCCCTGGGGTTTGATGAGCAGCTCTATCCGGTGATCGCCCGAACGCCGGGGGTGGCCGCCGTCAGCCCGGTGGTGCAATTGCGGGCGCGGTTTGGCACCGGCCCCTCTCAGAGCCTGGAGGGCGGCAGCCTGAGGCTCTTGGGGCTGGACCCCCTGCGGGCGGTGGCGGTCACGCCGGGTTTGCTGGGTCTTCGCGCACCGCCGCCTGGGGAGGGCTTGGCCCCCGAGGGGTTATTCGATGCTGATCAAGTGGTTCTGACGCCGGCCGCCCTGGCCGCCAGCGGACGGGAGATCGGGCAGACCGTGACCATCACCGCCTCCGGGCACAGCCGCACCTTTGTGGTGGCTGGCGTGCTGGCAGGCTCTGCATCCGACCCACAGGTGGCGGTCATCGACATCGCCGCAGCTCAGTGGCTGTTTGGTAGCCTGGGGCGGCTGCATCGGATTGACCTGAAGTTCACCCCAGGGGTGGACCCCAAACGCACCGCGACCGCCCTCCAGCGACAACTGCCCGCCGATGCCCAGATTGTCACAGCACAATCGGAAGCCAAGCGGGGTGACAATCTCACCAAGGCCTACCGAGTCAATCTGGAGATGCTAGCCCTGGTGGCGCTGCTGACCGGCGGGTTCCTAGTCTATTCGGCCCAGTCGCTTTCGGTGGCCCGGCGCCGGCCGCAGTTTGCGCTGCTGCGGGTCTTGGGGCTGGAGCGCCGGGGTCTGCTCACCCAGGTTCTGGTGGAGGGCGGTTTGGTGGGAGGGCTGGGTGCCCTGGCGGGCCTGGCCCTGGGACTTGGGACGGCGCTGGCGACCTTGCGCGTTCTTGGCGGAGATCTCGGTGGCGGCTATTTTCGAGGGGCTACGCCGCAGCTGGTGATTGCCCCCCTCCCCGCCGTGATCTTCTTCGGACTTGGCCTGGTGGCGGCCTTGATCGGCAGCCTGTTGCCGGCGTTGGAGGCCGCCCGCGCCCAGCCGGGCATCGCGCTCAAAGACCTGGGCGACCGGATTGATCCCGACCTTTCACCGTCGGCCGGGTGGGGACTGGGGCTGCTGACCGGGGGCACCGGGGTGGCCTTCCTGCCGGCGATCGGGGGGCTGCCGCTATTCGGCTATCTGTCCATTGGGCTGATGCTGATCGGCGGGGTTGCCACCATGCCGTGGCTGGCGCGGATCCTGTTGTCGCCGCTGCGTCGGGTCGCCCGCGGGCATCTGGTGTTTGACCTGGCGATCCAGCGGCTTTGGGGCGCTCCGGCCCAGGCCGCTGTGGCCCTGTGTGGGATTGTCGCCAGCACCAGCCTGATGGTGGCCATGGCCGTGATGGTGGCCAGCCTGCGGGGCTCTGTGGGAGACTGGCTCACCGACATCCTTCCCTCGGATCTGTTGTTTCGGATGGAGACGGGCGGCTTTGATCGCCACCAGCAGGCGAGCCTTCGAGCGACCCAGGGGGTTCAGAACATCGTCTTCCAGACCAGCCTGCCCATGCGCCTGTCGGCGGACCTGCCGCCGCTGGTGTTCCTGGTGCGACCGATCGATCCCGAGAAGCCGACCAAGAGCCTGCCTATGATCGGGCGCACCGCCAGGCCGCCGCCAGGCCTTACCCCGGTATGGCCCTCAGAACCTGCCGCCCGGCTCTACGGCTACCGGGTGGGCGATCACATCACCTTGCCCCTGGCCAGGGGCGGGACGCCGGTCTTTGTGGCCGGGATCTGGCGCGACTATGCCCGCCAGTCCGGGGCGCTGGCCATGGATGATCAGGACTATGGGCGCCTGACGGGCGACCTCATGCGGACCGAAGCTTCGGTGCACCTCAAGCCCGGCGTCGGCGCAAGCCAGGCACAGCTTGCCATCAAGGCCGCCCTGCCCGCCCCCCAGGCCAGCCAGGTCCAGTTCTTCGAAACCCGCAGGATGCGGGCCTTGGCCCTGCGACTGTTTGATTCAAGCTTTGCCCTGACCTACGCCCTGGAGGCCATCGCCATCCTGGTGGGCTTGGCAGGGGTCGCGGCGACCTTCTCAGCCCAGACCCTGGCCCGCACCAAGGAGTTCGGGATGCTGCGCCATGTGGGGGTCCAGAAGGGCCAGATCATGGCCATGCTGGCCGCCGAGGGGGCGCTGCTAGGGGCGATCGGTGTGGTGGCCGGACTGGGGCTGGGCCTGGCCATGAGCCAGGTGCTGATCCACGTGGTCAATCCTCAGTCCTTCAACTGGACCATGGAGACCCGCGTCCCGATCGGGCTCTTCGTGGGCCTGAGCCTGGCCCTCGTCGGGGCCGGTGCGGGAACCGCTGTGCTGGCGGGTCGACGGGCACTGTCGTCGGCTGCGGTGCAAGCCGTCAGGGAGGACTGGTGATGCGCCCTTCCTTCAAGACCCTCGCCTTGGCGCTGCTGGCGGGCTTCCTGCTCGCTGCGGCGCCCCTGCGGCCGATGTTTCCAGAGGTCCGCCCGGACCGCCCCCTGAGTTTCCCTGCCGATCATGGTGCCCACCCCGACTACCGGACCGAGTGGTGGTACGTCACCGGCTGGCTCAAGACCGCGCAGGGGCAGGACCTCGGCTTTCAGGTCACCTTTTTTCGAAGCCGCCTGGCGGTGGATCAGAGGAACCCCAGCGCCTTTGCGCCCAAGCAGATTCTGTTCGCCCACGCCGGACTGGCCGACCCACGCCTGGGTCGTCTGCTGCATGACGGACGCATTGCCCGCCAGGGATTTGGCCTGGCCCAGGCGACCACCCGGGATCTCAACGTCGCCATTGATGATTGGCACCTGACGCGCGCGCGCGACGGACGCATCCTGGCAAAGGCAGCCTCGAAGGACTTTGCCCTGGACCTGGTTTTCACCCCCAGCCAGACCCTGCTGCTTCAGGGTGATCGGGGTTTCAGCCAGAAGGGGCCCCTGCCCACCCAGGCTAGCCACTATTACAGCCTGCCCCACCTGAAGGTGTCCGGCAGTGTGACCCGAGGCGGGCGACGGCAGGCGGTCACCGGCCAAGCCTGGATGGACCACGAGTGGTCCTCCACCCTCTTGGACCCCAAGGCCGTGGGCTGGGATTGGGTCGGGCTGAACCTTGACGACGGCGGCACCCTGACCGCCTTCCGGGTCCGCGACGCCCAGGGTCAGGCCATCTGGGCCGGCGGCTCCCTTC
>JANPAO010000388.1:0-5836 GCA_031429955.1 Phenylobacterium sp.
CCTAGACTCTGGGTCTGGCCCCTTCAGGCCGCGACCTGCCTTAACGGGTCCAGGTCTGCGCCTGGCAGATGGGACCGATGAAGCCCTCGACCTTCAGAGTCCCGTTGGGATTGGCGTTGATCTTGGAGCCGTAGGTCTTACCCGCGCCAGGGTCATAGATCTTGCCGCCGGTCCACTTTCCGGGGCCGGCCGGCTTGAAGTCGCGGATCATCTGCAAGCCCATCAAGGTCTTGCCACGCTGCGCAGGGTCAGGATTGTTGACATCCTTTTGCAGGGCACCGGCCTTGTCCTTGGGGTTCTTCATCCAGACAATGGTCCCGCAGGCCTTGGCCCCGTCGCTGGCACAAGGTGCGATGCGGACCTTGGCCCCGCCGCCTTGGGTCATCCAGTCTCCCATCACAGGGTCGGCAGCGTGGGCGGCGGTGGCGGCCGCCAGGGCAAGGGTGGCAGCAAGCAAACCGTACTTCATTCGTTGTCTCTCCAGTTTTCGCAACCTAGCCCAGCCCCGAACGAACCCTGGCTGAATAGCCCTTATCGGGGAAGTCTGACAATCGCGCGAAGGCCACCCAGGGGTGAGCGCGTCAAGGTGACGTCGCCGCCATGGCTGCGGGCCACGTCGCGGGCAATGGCTAGGCCAAGACCCACCCCCTTGTCATTCTGATTGCGGGAGTCATCCAGGCGATTGAAGGCCTTGAAGGCCTCCTCATGTCGATCGGCCGGGATGCCGGGTCCATTATCATCGACCATGATCTCGGTGCCGCCATCAGAGCGAACCTGGGCGTTGACATGAATCTCGCTGCCGTGGGCGGCGGCGTTCATCACCAGATTGGCCAGGGCGCGGCGCAGGGCATTGGGCCGCACATTGATCGTGAGGGCGGGGTCGATGGTCTCGGTGATCTTCGAGCCGGCATGGCGCGCGCCGTCGATGACTGTCGCCACCACGGCGGCCAGGCCCACCTGTTCCATGGGTTCACCGCCCTCGCCACGAGCAAAGGCGAGGTATTCGTCAATCATGTGCTCCATCTCGGCCAGGTCCCGCTTCATCTCGGCGGTTCGTTTGTTGGGTTCGGCCAGGGCCAGTTCCAGCTTCAGTCGGGTGAGCGGCGTGCGGAGATCGTGGCTGACCGAGGCCAGCAGGGTGGTGCGCTGTTCTAGGTGACGCTGGATGCGGGCCTTCATGGCCAGGAAGGCCCGGGCCGCCTGCCGCACCTCACGGGCGCCGGAGGGTTTGAAGGCGGTGGCCTCCATGCCGCGTCCGAAGTCGTCGGCGGCCGTAGCCAGTCGCTCAATGGCCCGGACCTGATTGCGGATGAACAGGATGGAGACCGCCGTCAGCAGCAGGGTGGCGACGGTCATCCACAGGACGAAAATGTGGCCCTGGGTGGCAATGGCGCGGTCTCGCGGTGCCAAGACCCGCATCACCCCCTGGGGGGTCTGCACCCGGATGTCGACATAGGCGGGGTAGCGGGTGGTGTCGAACCAGAAGGGGGCGTCGAGCCGTCCTGCCAGGGCCTTTTCCATGGATCGATCCACCACGGCAAAGAGCGCGGTCCGTCGACCGACCGGCAGGGTGCGGCCGGTTTGAAAAGCCAGGGACAGGCTCATGGACCGTTCGGCACGCGCCGCGATCCGGGCAAAGCTCTCTGGCGTGGGATTGTCCTGATAGCTCTCCACCGCCCAGGCCACGTCGCCGGCCAGGCCCTCGGAGAGCCGGCTGGTGACCGCCTGCCAGTGGGCGTCGAAAAACACCCAGGTCACAGCGATCTGCATCAGGGCGACCGGCAGGATGATGATCAGCAGCGATCGCCCAAACAAGGTGGTGGGCAGGCTGCGCTTAATCAGCCTTTGAATTCGAATCGGGGATAGACGAAGGCGCATCAGTCCGGTGCCAGCAGGTAGCCGACCCCGCGCACGGTCTGCAGGTAGCGAGGGGCCTTGGGATCGGCCTCGATCTTGCGGCGCAGGCGCGTCACCTGCACATCGACGGCGCGACCGGAGGGATCGACGGTTTCCCGCGCCAGCTCCAGGCGATCCACCGGCTCATGCGGGCTGCGCGCCAGCCGCTTCAGCAGGGCCACCTCGGCCTCCGTCAACCGCACCGGCAAGTCCTCCCGGCTGAGTTCCCCCCGCTCCAGGTCAAATCGGCAAAGCCCCAGGGAGACGGGCGCGCTCACCGTCGATCCCGGTCGGCCCTGCGCCCGGCGAAGGATCGCCTCGATGCGCAGCAGCAATTCCTCAGGCTCAAAGGGTTTGTTCAGATAGTCGTCGGCACCCAGCTTGAGGCCCTCGATCCGATCCTCCGGCAGTCCCCGGGCGGTGAGCATCAGCACCGGTGTGCGTCCGGCCGCGCCCTTGCGCTCCCGCAGCCAGCGGGTCAGCGAAAACCCATCCTCGCCTGGCATCATCACGTCGAAGACCGCCAGGTCAAAGTCCAAGGTCTCCATCAGCTTTCGCGCCGGCGCCCCGCCCCGTGCCGTGGTCACCCGAAATCCGGCGCGGGCCAGATACTCCTTCAGCAGTTCGCGGATGCGATCATCGTCATCGACCACCAGCAGGTGCCGATCGGCGAGCGGGAGATCACTCATGGTCGCACCCCAAAACGTTTGACCTCGCCCGCGCGGCGGTTTGTAAGGAAGCCTGCTCGATAGGAGGAATTCTCCCCATGACCCTGGTTCCCTTCGACGACCGTGACGGTTGGATCTGGCTCGACGGCCAGTTCACCCCCTGGCGTGAGGCGAAGGTGCACGTATTGACCCACGGTCTTCACTACGCCTCGGCGGTGTTCGAGGGCGAGCGGATGTACGGCGGGGAAATCTACAAGCTGACTGAGCATACCAAGCGTCTTTTCAAGTCGGCGGAAATCCTCGACTTTGAAATCCCCTTCACGGTGGCCGAGATCGACCAGGCCTGCAAGGACACCTGCGCCAAGAATGGCCTGACCGATGCCTATCTGCGCCCAATCGCCTGGCGTGGCTCGGAGATGATTGGCGTCTCGGCCCAGGCCACCAAGATCCACGTGGCCATCGCCGTCTGGGATTGGCCCAGCTACTTCAAGCCCGAGGAACGCGCGCGCGGCATCCGCATGTGCTGGGCCAAATACAAGCGCCCTTCACCGGAATCAGAGCCCGTCCACGCCAAGGCCACGGGCCTCTATATGATCTGCACCATCTCCAAACATGCCGCCGAGAAGGCAGGCTATACCGATGCCATGATGCTCGACTATCGCGGCTATGTGGCCGAGAGCACCGGTTCCAACGTCTTCTTCGTGAAGGACGGGGTGATCCATACCCCCACCCCCGACTGCTTCTTGAACGGCATCACCCGGCAGTCGGTGATGGAACTGGCCCGCGCCAAGGGGATCGAACTCGTCGAGCGTCATATCTTGCCGGAGGAACTGGCGGGCTTCAGCGAGTGCTTCGTGGTCGGCACGGCTGCCGAGGTGACACCGGTGTCGGAGATCGGTGAGTACCGCTTTACGCCGGGGGCCCTCTCGCTTGGCCTAATGGATGACTACGCTCGCACGGTCCGTCGGGAGTTGGTCGGAGTTTAGAGCGAGACCTTCGCCTCCAACTCGGCCAAGCGGCGACGGGTGACCGCGAAATCCTCGCCAAAGGCTACGGGGTCGGCTGAGGCCAGGGCCCCGGAGATGTCGAGGCTCTCGCGATAGAGGTCCAGGGCCCGCACACGGTGGCCGCGATCTTCCCGGGCGTCGGCCAGCCGCTCCAGGGCCAGGGTCAGGGCGCGCTTGGGGCCGGTGTCGGCGGGCTGGGCCTTGGCCAGGTCGCGGCGCAGGGCTAGCGCTTCCTCATAGGCGTCCACGGCGGCATCGAGGCGGTGCTCCTCATGGGCCACGTCGCCCACATTGGTCAGGGCATCGGCCAAGGCCCCTGGCTCTCCCACCTGGCGGGCGAAGCTGAGGGCGTCGTCATAGGCGTCGGCGGCCTGGTCGATCAGACCCTGGGATCTGGCGAAGTCTCCGGCGTCCTGGGCTGCGATCCGACGCTCCTGATCGTCCCCCGCCAACGACGAAAGCCGCCGGACAAGTTCGGCGGCTTCTGACCAGCGTTCGGCCCTGGTGTGGTCATGGAGCTCTCGCCTGGCCTCGGCGAAGGCTCCCGGCACCCCGGGCGGCGCGCCGGATCGCACCTCGGGTTCGTGGACCATCTCAGAGGGGGCGTGCGCTGCGGGCGCGAGATGGGCCTGGGTCGGGCGAGGGTCGTGGCTCGGCACCGGAGAGGCGTCTGAGGTGAAGTCCACAGTCACGGGAGGTCCAACCTTGCGGCGTCCCTTCCGGCCCCCGCCCTTGCCGGACGGTCCACTGGGTTCCTTGGGCAGGAGGGCGGCGATGAAGATAATCAGACCAAGCCCGGCGGCGGCGGCGGCCACGAACATCCGCATAGTCTCGAACGGCCCAAGTGCGATTGGCGGGATCCGCCCCTCCAGACCGCCCGGATGAAGAATGGCGTAGCCAGCCCCACCAAGGGTCAGCCCCAACAGCATTCCGAAAATCCGACCCAGCATCTGACGCCTCCTCGTCGCCAGCCCTTCCGGGCCTCGACCGAAGAAGGTTCTGGTTCACCGATGGAGGGCGTCGAGGTGATGCAACCAGCAGGCTAGCGGTTGGGCCCTACTTGCTCACTTCTTGAGCGCCAGTTCCCAGATATGCCACTAAACTAGCCAAGAATGGGGTCTGGGATAGGCGTCACCGCGAGACAGGTGAAGCAGGCCAATCACGCAACGGATCGCAAACCAGATCCCCACCACGCTGCAGATAAAGATCCCCAGCATCAGGAACGGCACCCCCACCAGGATGATCGAGAAGATGCCGCCAAACACAACGAGCAGTCCTCCGATCACAAACCACCAGATCGACAGCCAGAAGGTGCGGATCAGGAAGGTGTAGTGGCTTTCCATCTTCGGCCCGGCATGGCCCCGGTTTGAATAGGCCACCACCAAGCCGATAAGGACCGTGAACAAGGTCGCAAAGCTTAGCAGGTAGAGAACATAGGCGATGACCGGCAGGGTCTTGTCCTCGGTCATTTCCGATCCAAGGTCGTCGTGGCGCGCACTCATCACAGGCTCCTCTGCGTGACGCCCCATGATGTGGGGCTGTTTGCTCTCAGCGCCAGTTTAATTCGCGTCCATGTTTGTCTTCGCCCGATCAAGCCAGGGCAGGACGGCGGCGGCCAGGATCAACACAAAGACCAGGCGCGCGGCCAGGGCCACCCCTAGGGCGAAGGCCCCTGCCAGGGCCGCAAACAACAGCAGGGCAACCGCGCCTGCGCCCAGCAGGCCGATGGCCCAGGTCAGGGACTCCCGCAGTGGTGCCCCGGCATTGCGAAACTGCGCGCCTGGGGTCACCACTGCGGCTGCGGCGGCCACCGCCCCCAGGAAGGCTCCAAAGGAGGCCGAACGGTCCTCGGGCCGAAGTCCGCGACCATAACTCATCGCCGGCAGGATTAGCCGCCCCCGTGCAAAGGTCAGGACCGCCCCGCCCTGTGCGCTGCGAAGACTCTTCAGTGTGGCCAGGTCAAAGCGCCGTTCGGAGCGGCCGCGTCGCGCGATGATCGTCTGATCCTCCAGCGTCCAGACAGTCTCGCCCTGCAGAGGCGATAGTTTGGCGCTGTGGGAGGTCTTCATCTATCCCCGCACCACCGTGATCTCGACTCCGGCGGCGGCGGCATGGGGGGCGAGCGCCAGGGGTTTTTCCACCCGGACCCTGGCCCGGGTCACCCGAGGGTCGGCCAGGCAGGCACGTGCCAGGCGCTCGGCAAAGGCCTCCACCAGCCCGATGTGCCCCTCGGCGACGATGGCGCGGGCGGCCTCTCCCACCATC
>JANPAO010000389.1:0-3347 GCA_031429955.1 Phenylobacterium sp.
GCGGCCTCCAGCCCGCCGCCGGACCTCGACTGGGACGACATGGCGATCAACGATCCCGTCGCCCTGGACCCCCGCGCTTGGAGAGCCGCCTAGGCCTCTCTCCGACCCGGCGCTCAGAAGGAGCCCGCGCCATGATCCTGGCGATCCTGCAAGCCCGAATGACCTCGCCCCGACTGCCCGGCAAGGCTATGGCGCCCTTACGCGACCAACCCATGATCCTTCGCCAGTTGGAACGCATCGGCCAGGCCCGGTCCCTGTCAAAACTGGTGGTGGCCACCAGCGATGAGGCGGCCGACGATGCCATGGCTGGCCTGTTGGTGGCCAAGGGTCACACGGTCTTTCGCGGGGCTTCGGAAAACCTCACCCGCCGCTTCCTGCGTTGTGTCGAGGCCGCCGGCCCGGTCACCCATGTGGTGCGGCTGAAGGGCGATAGCCCCTTTGTCGATCCCGGCGTCATTGACCAGACCGTGCGCCTGGCCCTCAGCACCGGTGCGGCCTATGCCTCCAACCGCGTGCAACGCACCTACCCTCTTGGCCTGGAGGTCGAGGTGGTGACGGTGGCGGCCCTGACCCGGACGGCGTCCGAAGCCGGCGAAGCGGCGGGGGCGGCCTCCTCGCCCATGGCCCATATCCGCAGCCAGCCCGACCGCTACCCCCAGGCCCATTGCCTGGCCCGCCGGGACGGGTCGGCCCTCGACTGGCGGGTCAAGACCCCGGCGGACCTCGCCTTCGCCAAAGCCGTCTACGATGCCCTCTATCCCGACGATCCGGCCTTCGGGCTGGAGGACATCCTGGCCCTGCTGCAGGGCCGCCAGGACCTGGCCCGCTGGGCGGCCTAGACGTTCCAGGCCCCATACGGATCGCGAAACGGTCGACCGAGGGCCTCGGCCACGGCCGGATGGGTGATCTCGCCGGCCAGGACGTTTAGTCCCTTGGCGAGATGTCGGTTGGCCGCCAGAGCCGCCAAGCCCTTGTCGGCCAGGGCCAGGCCGAAGGGCAGGGTCGCATGGCCCAGCGCCTCCGATGAGGTGCGCGGTGCGGCGCCGGGCATGTTGGCCACGCAATAGTGCACCACCCCGTCGATCACATAGGTGGGGTGCAGGTGGGTGGTGGGTTTGGAGGTTTCAAAACAACCGCCCTGATCGATGGAGACATCCACCAGGACCGAGCCCGGCTTCATCCGAGCCAGGTGTTCGCGGCGCACCAGGGTCGGGGCTGCGGCCCCGGCGGTCCGCACGGCGCCGATCACCACATCGGCCTTCAGCACCTCCTCTTCCACCGCATCCAGGGTGGAGTAGCGGGTCAGAATCCGCCCCAGGAACATGTCGTCCAGCACCCGCATGCGCGGGATCGAGCGCTCTACGACCACCACCTCGGCCCCGAGGCCTGCGGCCATGCGCGCGGCGTTCATCCCCACCACGCCGCCCCCCAGCACACAGATCCGCGCCGGCGGCACGCCTGGCACCCCTGAGAGCAACAGGCCCATGCCGCCATTGTGTTTCAGCAGGGTCTCCCCGGCGGAGAACACCGCCAGCCGGCCCGCGACCTCGGACATCGGCGCCAGCAGGGGCAGGCCGCCGGCCGCATCGGTCACGGTCTCATAGGCGATGGCCGCGCAGCCAGAGGCCAGCAGGCCTTCGGTCTGGGCGGGGTCCGGGGCCAGGTGCAGGTAGGTGAAGAGGATGTGCTCGCCTGTCAGCCGCGCCCACTCCTCCGCCTGGGGTTCCTTGACCTTGATGATCAGTTGGCTGTCGGCAAACACCGCGGTCGCATCGGGGGCGATGGTGGCGCCGGCCCGAACATAGGCCTCGTCGCCATAGCCAGCCCCCAATCCAGCCCCCGTCTCCACCCGCACCTGATGGCCGTGGACGACATATTCCCGCACGGCGGTCGGGGTCAGTCCGACCCTATACTCATCGGCCTTGATCTCCCGGGGCACACCCACGCGCATAGCCATCTCCCTTGTGCGAATTTGTTTCGCCTACAGGCAGAAGTTGGGGTGTATTTCCGTAAGGTCAACCCAGAACGCAGCCGGCCATGCCCTCGCGGCGGATGGTGCCGGCTGCCGCCCCGATCCGACCGGACCGGCGCTTGACATAGGGGCCGGGCTTGGCGGCCCGCCACTTCAGCGGGCTGGGCAGGATCGCCGCCAGGCGGGCGGCCTGGGCCGGCGTCAGCTTGTCGGCTCCGACCCCGAAGTTCTTCAAGGCCGCCGCCTGGGCCCCATAGACGCCGGGGCCCCACTCCACACTGTTGAGATAGACCTCCATGATCCGGGGCTTGCCCCACAGCACCTCGATCAGGACCGTGAAATAGGCCTCCAGGCCTTTGCGGACATAGGACCGATCGGGCCACAGGAAGATGTTCTTGGCCGTCTGCTGGCTGATGGTCGAACCGCCCCGCACCCGTTTGGACCGCTCATTGTGGGCCATGGCCTTTTCCATAGCCCCAAAGTCAAAGCCACGGTGGGTACAGAACTTTGCGTCTTCGGCGGCGATCACCGCCCGCACCAGCCGCGGCGAGATCTCGTCCAGGGACCGCCAGCGGCGATCAAAGCCCTTACCCTCCACGGCACGGGTCACCATCAGATAGGTGATCGGGGGCGGTACCACCCGATAGATGGCCGTCACCAGCACCGGCCCGATCAGGCCAAAGATCAGCCCCAAGACCAGGACAACCCGCCCGATCCGCCGCCACAGGGGCTGGCGGGCCACGGGCTCATGGGGGATCTCTAGGGCCGGGGCATCGCCGCGATCATCGGCCCGGCGCGGCGCCTGGGTCAGGGACAGGTCGTCCCAGGACTTGGTCAACCCCTCCCAGCCGCCATCGGTCTGGGATGTCAGCGTCAGGCGAGGTTCCCGGTCGGAGGCGGCATTGGTGTCGTTCAAGTTCGAGAACCCTTGTCTTGACCCTAGGTCTCACTGCTAAGCCTGCGGGGTCAAGCCATCGCACCCTAGAGCCCTTTCCCTTTGGACGAAAACGCCCAAAGGGATAAAAAGGGCTCTAATTCGAAAAGGCAGAGCATGTTCCGACCCGATAACCGGTTCCCACTTATCGGAACATGCTCTGGGAGCGCGTCATGAACGTCACCGAAGCGGTCGCCAGGCGAATCTCCATTCGCGCCTTCAAGCCTGACGCGCCGCCCGCCGCCCTGGTGCGCGAGATCCTGGAGGCCGCCGCCCGAGCCCCCTCCGGCGGCAATTTGCAGCCCTGGCGGGTCTATGCCCTGGCCGGCGCACCCCTGGCCGACCTGAAGGCCAAGGCCGCCGCCAATGCCTTTGGCGAGACCCCGGAATATGACGTCTATCCGCCCGAACTCTGGGACCCCTTCCGCACCCGGCGGTTCC
>JANPAO010000390.1:0-3173 GCA_031429955.1 Phenylobacterium sp.
CGGCTGGGGCGGATTCTCCGAGTTTGCCGCCAAGACCGTGGGGGCCCAGGTGACGGCCATCACCATCTCCCAGGCGCAACATGATTTCGCCAAACAGCGGATGTTCGAGCAGGGACTGGCCGAGAAGGCGACCATTCGCCTGATCGACTATCGGGATGTTGAGGGCAGCTTCGACCGCGTCGCCTCCATCGAGATGTTCGAGGCGGTTGGGGAGCGTTATTGGCCCACCTATTTCAGCAAGATCCATGATCTGCTGGCACCCAGCGGTCGGGCCGGCCTGCAGATCATAACCATCCAGGAGGCGCTGTTTGAGGGCTATCGGCGGCGCGCCGACTTCATCCAGAAGTACATTTTTCCGGGCGGCATGCTGCCTTCTGAGACCCGATTGAAGGCCGAGACAGACAAGGCGGGCCTCGCCTGGACGGAAATCTCCCGGTTCGGTCAGGACTATGCCGACACGCTGGCCCAGTGGTCCGAACGGTTCGACGCTGGGTGGGATGACATCAAGGGCCTGGGCTTTGATGAGAAGTTCCGCAAGATCTGGCGCTTCTATCTGAGCTATTGCGAGGCCGGTTTCCGTACCCAACGCACCGATGTGGTGCAACTTGCCCTCGCAAAGGGCTGAGCCCCCCTGTCGCAAAGCGTTCCGGGGTCTTAAGTTGGCACCATGACCGTCGCACACAGCGTCCTGGACGCCATCGGAAACACGCCGCTCATCCGGCTGGCCCGCGCCAGCGAGGCGACCGGCTGCGAAATCCTTGGCAAGGCCGAGTTCATGAACCCCGGCCAGTCGGTGAAGGATCGGGCCGCGCTCTACATCATGCGCGACGCCGAGAACCGGGGCTTGCTGCGTCCTGGCGGGCGAATCGTTGAGGGCACGGCGGGAAATACCGGCATCGGCCTAGCAATGGTTGCGGCTGCCAGCGGCTACAAGACCACCATCGTCATCCCCCGCACCCAGAGCCGGGAGAAGAAGGACGCCATCCGCCTACTGGGGGCCGATCTGGTGGAGGTGGATGCGGTCCCCTACTCCAATCCCGAGAACTATGTGCGCTATTCCGGGCGGTTAGCGGAAGAACTTAATGGCAGAGAACCGGCCGGTGCCGTCTGGGCCAACCAATTCGACAATGTGGCCAACCGCCGGGCTCACGCCGAGACCACGGGCCCGGAGATCTGGGACCAGACCGAGGGCAAGGTGGACGGCTTTATCTGCGCGGTCGGTTCGGGTGGCACGCTGGCGGGCGTGGCCGAGGCCCTGCGCCACCGAAATCCAAGGGTGGCTATCGGTTTGGCCGATCCGCACGGCGCGGCCCTCTATCGCTGGTACACCGAAGGTGAACTGGACTCGGAAGGAACCTCCATCAGCGAAGGCATCGGCCAGGGGCGAATCACGGCCAATCTTGAGGGCCTGAAGATCGATCACGCCTACCGCATCGGCGACGAAGAGATGCTGCTGGCCATCTACGACATGGTGGAGCACGAGGGCCTGGTGATGGGGGGGTCCACCGGCATCAACGTCGCCGGCGCCATCCGCATGGCGCGCGACCTGGGCCCCGGCCATACCATCGTCACCATCCTGTGCGACCAGGGCTCGCGCTATGAGAGCAAGATCTACAATCCACAGTTCCTCAAGGAGCGGGGCCTGCCCGTCCCCGGCTGGCTATGACCGATCCCCTGGTTTCCACAGACTGGCTTGCGGCGCATCTGGGCGAGGTTCAGGTGGTGGACGCCACCTGGTTCATGCCGGGCGAGGGCCGTGAGGGCCACGCCGAGTATCTGACGGCCCACATTCCGGGCGCGGTCTTTTTCGACATCGACGTCATCGCCGACCAGACCGTCGATCTGCCGCACATGCTGCCCACCGCCCAGGCCTTCGCCGATGCGGCCGGCACGCTCGGCCTGTCGCGGGACGCCACGATCGTGGCCTATGACAGCTTTGGCATTCGCTCAGCCGCCCGGGTTTGGTGGACGCTGCGGGTGATGGGGTTTGCCAAGGTCTTCGTTCTCGATGGCGGCCTGAAGGCATGGCTGGCGGAGGGTCGGGTCACCGAGGCGGGCCAGGCCACCCTGCCCCCGACCACGCTTTCCCCCAGCCTCGACGCCGGGCTGGTGCGTGACCTGGCCGCGGTGAAGAACCTGCTGGAGTCCAAGGCCGCCCAACTGGTGGATGCCCGGGGCGCAGCCCGCTTCCGTGGCGAGACACGAGAGCCCCGCGCCGGCCTCCGTTCGGGCCACATGCCCGGCGCCCGCAACACCCCCTTTGACACTTTGCTGAACGCTGATGGCACCATGAAGTCGGTCGTGGAACTCGGGCCGCTGTTTGCCGCCGCCAAGGTCAATCTCGGCGAGCCCATCGTCACTACATGCGGCTCTGGCGTCACGGCGTCGGTTGTCGCCCTGGCCCTGGCGCGCCTGGGACGCCTGGACGTCGCGGTCTATGACGGCTCCTGGACCGAGTGGGGCGGGCGCAGCGACACAGCTGTGGTTACAGGCTCTTGAAGGTACGGATCGCGACCCTCGCCGACATACCGCACCTGCCGCAGATCGAACGATCCGCCGGACTGGCCTTTCGCGGGACGGCCCAGGATTGGATCGCCGATGACATCATAGACGAGGCCGACACCTATCCCGACCGCATCGAGGCTGGCAGGGTGTGGGTCGCCGAGCAGGGAGGTATCCCGGCCGGATTCATCGCGGTCGAGCGGTTGAAAAACTCGTTCCACATTCGCGAAATGTCCGTCGCACACGCCCATCAAGGCAAGGGACTGGGGCGTGCGCTGATGGGAGCGGCTCTGGCGAACGCGCGCGCTGCCGGCCATCGCGCGGCAACCCTCACGACCTTTCGTTCGATACCTTGGAATGCGCCCTTCTATGTCAGCCTGGGCTTCGAGATCGTCGATCAGCCTTGGCCGGAACTCGCCGCAATCCTCCAGGAGGAAGCCGCCCGCGGCCTCACCGACCGCTGCGCCATGCGGCTGACCCTCTAGTTCCGCGTCGGGATGATCACCGGCAAGGTCTCATAGCCCTTCACGAACACCGAGTGGGTGCGAACGGGCTCCCCCACCACCTCAATGGTGGGAAAGCGGGCAAGGATCTCCTCCCAGATGATCTGTAGCTGAAGCTCAGCCACCCGGTTGCCGACACAGCGGTGAACACCAAAGCCGAAGGACAGG
>JANPAO010000391.1:0-1732 GCA_031429955.1 Phenylobacterium sp.
CCCAACTGGAGTTGGGCAAAGGTCTGCTCGGGCGGGGCGACCCGATTGGTTTGGACCAGATACCGGACGGTCACCTGGCAACCTGGGGCGGCCTGGGGGGTCCCGCATTTGAGCACAGTCCTGGCGCGTGCCTCCATGGCGTCGGTCTCCGCCATAGCCGCAGGTACCAGAGCCTCAAGGCCTGCGCCCGAATTGGCAGCCTTTTGAGCAACCAGGTCGCCGCCTTTCCAGCCGACGATCGCCCCCTTGATCCGCGAGGCCGCCCCCTGCGGCGTCACCATGGCCTCCAGGTAGAAGGTGTTCTGCCGCGCCAGACCGTCCATCACCAGGGCCAGGGAATCGCCGTCGCGCTTGGGCAAGACCGCGCCGAAACGCGCAAAGGCGCTGAAGAATTGGTCGTGGCCTGAGCGGTCTCGAAACCCAGGATGGCGAACCGACAGCGAGTCGATCAGGGCCGACCTCTGCACCTCATCGGCCATGACCTTGGCGGCGGGAACCACCTCCTCGCCTTGCTGGCAGGCTGTGGTCAGGGCCAGGGTCTTGAGGTTCACGCAAAGTCCATCCTCCACGGCCCAGGCCAACAGGGTCTCGGGAAAGATCGCACCGGAAATGTGGTTGTGGAGTTCTCCGCCCTTGGGCATGGCCTGAGCAAAGGCGGTCAACTCGCCGCCCCTCATCTTCGCCAACAACGGTTCGGCCCTTGCGGGCCCGCCGACGAATGCCAGGCAGAAGCCGGACGCGACCCAGAATCTCTTGTTCATCCCACGGCCCCTACTGTCAGCCCAGGCGGCACGAGGCGGGGCGGTGAGTCAAGAACTGTGGCCGTTTCCAACCGCCGGTCTCGACGCCAAATCTCGCCTTTCAGGGCTCGCCCATCCGACCTAGGGTGGTCATCAGGGACGGTTGGGTAAGGAGCGCAAGATGAAGATTGGACAATGGATCGCCAGCCTCGCGGCGACGGCTATGGCAGCAACCCTGGCACCGGGCACTGCCGCCCTAGCTCAAGGCTATGGAGGCCCGCCCCCCGGCAGTTACTGGCAGAGCTGCCAGAATGTGCGCGTGACCGGCGGCAATCGAATGACCCTGCGCGCAGATTGCCGCGACTATCGTGGCAGCCTGGTCGCCTCCTCCCTCGACTATCAGGACTGCCGCAGAGAGATCACCAATGAGAACGGTCAGCTGAGTTGCCAGCGCGGCGGGCAAGGATATCCCGGCGGATACGATCCGGGCCCTTACCCAGGTGGTGGGAATGGCGGCGGATACGGCGGAAACTATGGTGGAGGTTACGGCGGCGGTTATGGCGGCGGCTACAACGACCCGAGGTATCGGCCCACCGATGGGTCTCTCACCCTTTTTGAAGGCCCCAATTACAGCGGGCCGGCCTTTGCCACCAATCGCGAGATCACCAACCTTCCTCGCCAGAACAACGACCGTTCCCTCAGCCTGCGCATCGGCCGCGGAACTTGGGAGGTTTGCACCGACAAGAACTTTGGCGGGCGCTGCCAGGTGTTCAGCCGCGACGTCCCAGACCTGAACCGGTTTGGCATGGCCCAGGCCATCACCTCGATGCGCCAAATCAGGTAAGATACTGACCACAGAAAAGGGCCGCCCGGGTTTCCCTGGGCGGCCCTGATCTTGGGTGGTCGATTGGGGCGTGTGGGCCTATTCGACGATCTTGGCCACGACGCCGGCACCGACGGTGCGGCCGCCTTCGCGGATGGCGAAGCGCAGG
>JANPAO010000392.1:0-3408 GCA_031429955.1 Phenylobacterium sp.
CAGGATCTTCAGAGCTGGCACAAAAAAGCGCCCGGGGCTGGAAAGCACCGGGCGCAATCTTGCGAGATTCTGAGCCTACCGGCAGTCAATAGCCGTAGGCAGCATACTGGTAGCCGGTCGGCTGGATGTAGCGGCCGCTGACATAGCCGACGCCAACGCCCCCTTGGCCCACCAGCACCCAGTCGGTCCCGCGCACCCGAGCCAGGGCCTGGAAGCGCTGGCCCGCCTGCAGTTGACCCACCTTGCGGGACGAGACCGTCGGCGCGCCCCGCAGGTTCAAGGTGGTGCGGGCCACAAAGGCTCCGCCTTCCTGGACAAAGCTGGCGGGCGCAATCTCGTTCGAAAGCCGGTAGCCAGAGTGGCTGTAGGTGGCTGGCTCCTGATAGATCGGGCCATTGGCCTGAACCTCAGGGTTTGTGGCCTCACGCTGCATCTTGCACCCGACATAGGAGCCGGTGGCTGCGCCCACGACCGCGCCGATGGCTGTCCCAGTACCGCGATCATTCTTGGCAAGGTTGGAGCCCGCCGCAGCCCCCAGCAGGGCTCCGATCAGGGCCCCGCCGGCCTGCTTCCCGCCGCGCGCGTCGCAGGAGACAATCGACCCCAGGCCCGAACCGGTCGGAGCCCGATAGGACTGCGCGGACGCGGCAGTTGACGCACCGATGGCGAAGGTGATGGCAAGTGCCGAAACCACGGTGTTCCGGATCATCTTGGGATAGGTTTGCATGGCTCGGTCTCCTCGTCGAAATGGGCAGGAACCACGTTGGCTCCGATGACCACACCCTAGAAGATCGATCCTGAACCCTCACCGCACCGAGGCTGTTAGTTGATGTTCAGTTTTCCAGTCGAACTCCGCCCGGCTTCCAATTGGCTAAAACTGCCCCAAACGGATCGCTGCTGATCGCGCGTGGGCAGGCAAGCCCTCGGCATCGGCCAGCGCCACGGTCGGGGGACCCAGAACGGCAAATGCTGCCGCGTCGCACTTCACGATCGAGGTGCGCTTGATGAAATCAAACAGCGAAAGTCCCGATGAGAACCGCGCCGCCCGACTGGTGGGAAGCACGTGATTGGACCCTGCCACATAGTCTCCGATTGCCTCGGGCGTGTGGCGACCCAGGAAGATCGCCCCGGCATGCCGCACCTGACCGGCCAGGCTTTCAGGGTCATCGACGGCGAACTCCACATGCTCTGGCGCGATCAGATTGACCAGGGATGGGGCCTGGGTCAGCGGCGCGATGATCACCGCGCCGTGCCGCTCCAGCGAGATCGCCGCATCGACATGGGTTTCCAAGCTACCGAGCTGACGCGAAATCTCCCCCAAAACGGCGTCAGCAAAGGCCTCATCGTCGGTGATCAGGATCGACTGTGCGGCGGGGTCATGTTCGGCTTGTGACAGCAGATCGGCCGCGATCCAGGCGGGATTGCTGGCCCCATCAGACACCACCACGATTTCAGAGGGTCCAGCCAGGGCATCGATCCCCACCGTGCCATAGACCCGCCGCTTAGCGGCCGTGACAAAGGCGTTTCCGGGACCCACGATCTTATCCACCGCCACGATCGGCCCGGCGCCATAGGCCAGGGCCGCCACGGCCTGCGCGCCACCGACACGCCAGATTTCCGTGACGCCCGCTGCCTGCGCTGCGGCCAGAACCGCCGGCTGCAATCGCCCCGGCGGCGTCACCATGGCAATTCGCTCAACCCCGGCAACCGAGGCTGGGACCGCATTCATCAGCACGGTGGACGGATAGGCCGCCCGCCCGCCGGGCACATAGATCCCAACAGCCTCCAGCGCGGTCCAGCGCCAGCCGAGTTCGACACCGGCCTCGTCCTTGAACCACTGATCGGCCGGGCGTTGACGCTCGTGATAGCTGCGAATGCGCGCGGCGGCGAAGGCAATGGCCTCACGTACCTCCAGGCTGCACTGCGCGGCACCTGCCTCGATCTCCTCAGGCGTAACCCGGATAGTCTCGGCGCTGACCTGCAGCTTGTCGAACTGCTGACCAAATCTCAGGACCGCCGCCAAGCCCTCGGTCCGCACGGCGGCCAGGATGTCACGGACCAGGCTATCGACCTCCTCGGGCGTCTCACGGCGCTCATCGACAAAGGCGGCGAACGCGGCCTGAAAGCCGGGGTCGGAAAAGCGGAAGCGACGCATGAAGGTTCCTTAGCGGGCGCGGCAAGTCGAGGCTATGCCTCGTGACTCGGCTCTCGCGCTGTAGGCCAGGGTTCGGAAATGTCAGCCAGCACCAGGTCAAGGCACTCCACCGTCATCCTGATGTCTCCGTCGCCAGCGAATTTCAGGGAAAGCGTGCCGCCCGGTGCCTCGCCCGGCTCAAAGGTCAGGGACAACAGTTCAACCACCGCAGCCTTGGCCCCCCGACGCAGGTTTCGGGTCTGAACCCCCAGAACCGAGCCGATCTGCAGCGCCGATCGAACCCGCTCTCCACCGCCCTGCTCCCAACGGTAACGATTGAAGCTGACCGTCACGCGGCGGGCACGGCTCTCGACCCTGATGTCGCCGATCCTGGCGACCGCGTCCTGCAATGCCGCCGACAGCACCGCCAGGTCCTCGGCGTCCTCCGCGAGCAATTGAAGTAACGCAGTCATGACACGCGGCCCCATGGATGCCGGTGCGCACCGCCACATCCGTAGGGGGGCCCGACAAATCAGGGCGCGCTTCTAGCCCGCCGACACCTCAACGGAAAGGTCCCATCCTAGGATTTTGAGGCCTCGCCGCCAACCTCAACCGGCTTGGGCGCCTGAGGCTTGACCTTGCGCCGCCGAAGATTGGCCCGCAACGCCTTGGTCAGTTGCGCCTCTCGAAGCTCTGCCTGGGTCTTGCCCGATTTTTCCATAGGGCCAGCGGTGCGATGTTGGCTGACAGACGTCAAGTTCCCATCAAACCGCTTTTGGGCTTCACGCGGGGTCCGACCTTGGCTATAGCCCGCCCTCGCCTTTTCGCCGTTGTAGCTCAGAGGTAGAGCGCATCCTTGGTAAGGCTGAGGTCCAGGGTTCGATTCCCTGCAACGGCACCATCGGCCCCAAGCCCCTCAAAGGGTTTGGGGCCGACCCTACCTTCAAATTCAACTGGAAGCAGCGCTATCCCGCCGTGAGGGCCGCGAGCCTCGGTTAGCGGCTCTCATCGTTCTCGAGATATCGCCATTGAACGGCAGGAGCCCGCACCTAAGGGGAGTCGCAATTTGCACAGTTCTACTCTCAGGGTTTTAGGTGGATCGCCGCTTCGATGGCTCTGCACGTTTGCATTGAACCTTGCATCCACAATATACCCGGGTAATATTAAATCGCGTCGAGGGGACAAACCCCTCCAGGAGCCTGCCCGTGGATCAGATGGAAGCGGCCTACACCGCCTTCGCAGGCCAGCGTCTGCTGGCCCGAGGGAACCTGCGC
>JANPAO010000393.1:0-5459 GCA_031429955.1 Phenylobacterium sp.
CTGAGGGGGACTTTGACTCTTGTTTTGCCACTCCAGCGTCGGGCCCCTTCGCGCCTATCGCTCGGCGGCTGCTTGGCGGATCATGGATAGGGTGCCGTCCATCTCATCGAGCACGTAGCCGGCCCTCAGCCGCAGCGTGCGAATGCCTTGAGCCGCCAACCAGGCATCGCGCCGCTCGTCGCGGGCCGGACGGTCGCCTGCACTGTGGCTGGCCCCGTCGATCTCAAGGCAGAGCCTCGCGGCTTCGCAATAGAAATCCAGGATGTAGGGGCCGATAGGGTGTTGGCGGCGAAACAGCAGGCCATCCAGCTTCCGTGCCTTGATCTGCACCCAGAGCAGGACTTCAGGCAGGCTCATCGTCCGCCGCAGGACCTTGGCGAGTCGCCGGGTGCCAGCCGGAGCTTCCATCGTCGCCTCCACGCCGTCATTCCAGGGCCATGATGTTTCACCCTGCGGGCCTTGTCAGCCCCACCCGGCGTCCACGCACCCAGATGCTCCCCTCCTGGGGGAGCTGTCAGCGAAGCTGACTGAGGGGGACTTTGACTCTTGTTTTGCCGCGCAGACCGGAGCACTTGAGCCCCCTCATACCGCCGGCGGGCAGATGTCGCCGAGACGGCGGGCGGTCGTGCTGGCGTCGGCGGCCAGTTGCACGCCGCTGATCTTGGTCTTCAGCTTGGCCCGCAGGCGGAAGGCCGTGGCACTATAGGTGCCCTCGGCGGTCACCTCCGCCACCTGGCCGCGCTTGGTGACGCAGGTCCCGGTGAGCCGGATCTTGCCGCCGCCCACGACGCGGATGGGATAGGTGCATTTGTAGTGCCGGTTGCTGGGACCCTCCAGAACCTTGTCGATGTCGGCAGCGGTAAAGCACTTCTTCTCGGTCGACCTCGAACTGATCACCAGCTTGGCGGTGTTGGACAGCTCCCAATAGCCCGGCAGGGGTGTCGCCTCCGCCCACGCCACCGCAGGTCCCAGAAGTGCGGCCATGATTGCGCCCAAGATCAGTCTCATGCCCGTCCCTCGTTGACATCCTAAGGAGGACGCGCCGAAAAGGGAGCGTCCGATAGACTGATGCGGTGCCCGTCGGCCCCGGTCAACGCTCGGTTGGCCGCCGAAGGGGACGACCGCGTGACCGAAAGCCCAACTCAGGCGCGCTCTCCAATCCCTGCGGCCGGCATCCGTCTTGCCTCCGGTCCTGGGCCGGAACTGACCATCGTCGTGCCGACCTTCAACGAACAGGGCAATGTCGTGGCCCTGGTGGCCCGGCTGGATCAGGTGCTCGAGGGCCTGAGTTGGCAGGTGATCTTCGTCGATGACAACTCACCTGACGGCACTGCCCGGGTGGTGAAGGACCTGGCTGCCACCGATTGCCGCATCCAGTGCCTGCATCGTGTGGGCCGGCGCGGCCTGGCCGGAGCGGTCATCGAGGGGGCTATGGCCAGCGCGGCCCCCTATATCGCGGTGATCGATGGGGATCTGCAGCATGATGAAACCCTGCTGCCCCAAATGCTGCTCGCCCTTCAGCAGGATCGTGCCGATGTGGTGATCGGCAGTCGGTTTCTGACCACGGGGGATGCTAGCGTCCTGGGAGCCCGTCGCGAGATGGGCAGCCATCTGGCCAATTGGCTGGGCCGCAAGGTTCTCTCGGTGGAGCTGACCGATCCGGTCAGCGGCTTCTTCATGATCCGCCGCCCCCTGATCGACGCCGTGGCCCACCGGCTGTCCAATGACGGATTCAAGGTGCTGTTCGACATCCTGGCCTCGCAGCCCACACCGCCCCGGTGCCTGGAACTGCCCTACATGTTTCGGCCCCGGACCTCCGGGCTCAGCAAGCTCGATAACCGGGTCGTCGCCCACTATCTGGGCATGCTGTCGTCCAAGCTCAGCCGCGATATCCTGTCGCCGAAGATCCTGATTTTTGGGGCGGTGGGAGCAGGGGGCGTGGCCATCCATCTCCTGATCCTGCAAGGTCTGTTGGCGGCCCAGGTGACCTTCGCCCTGGCCCAGACCGGCGCGGCGCTGACGGCCATGACCTCCAACTATCTGATCAACAATAGCGTCACCTATCGCGATCGCCGCAAACGGGGCCTGGGCCTGGTGACCGGCTACCTTCGGTTCTGCGCCCTGTGCAGCGTCGGCCTGCTGGCCAATGTGGCGGTGGCCTCCATGGTCAACGAACACGTCGGCATCTGGTGGCTGGCGGGCATTGCTGGGGCAGGGGTAGGTGCCGCCTGGAACTTCACCACCACCTCGGTGGCGGTCTGGTGACACGCCTGGGGGTTCACCGCGAGATTATCATTCTTGCCCTGGGCCTGACCCTTCTGCGGTTGCTGGCGGCGCGCGGGATCCACCTCACTGAAGACGAGGCCTATTACCGGCTTTGGGCGGCCCAACTGCAGCTGGGCTACTACGACCATCCACCGATGATCGCCTGGTGGATTGGTAGCGGCATCGCCCTTCTGGGGGACCACGCCCTGGGGGTTCGGCTGCTGCCCACCCTGGCCACAGGTGTGGCCACCTGGCTCGTCTCGGACCTGGCCCGCCAATTGGGGGCCCAACCCGCCACTCAGCTTCGGGCGGCCTTCTGGTACAATGCCACCCTCACCATCGGGGTCGGGGGCATGTTGGCCACTCCGGACGCCCCAGCGACCTTCTTCTGGGTCTTGACCATCTGGGCCCTGGCCCGAACATCTGGCGCGCGCCCAGGGCTTTGGTGGGCGGTGGCAGGGGTTACGGCGGGCCTCGCCACCATTTCCAAGTACTCCAGCCTGTTTCTGGCGCCGGGTGCCTTTCTCTGGCTCTGCCTCAGCCCGGGTGGCATGGCCAGGCTCAAGACCCCCTGGCCCTGGGTCGCTGCTGTGCTGGCCGGTGCCATCTTCGCCACCAATGTCGCCTGGAACGCCCAACACGGCTGGATCACCTTCGCCAAGCAATTTGGCCGGGTCGCCCCGTCGTCCTTCTCGCCGACTCACCTAATTGAACTGCTGCTCACCCAGTTCATCCTGCTCACCCCCATGATCAGCCTCTATGCCATCAAGGGCGTCCGCCAGGCCTGGACCGAGCGACAAAACCCGCAGGCCATCCAACTGCTGCTGCCGGTGGCCACCACGGTGCCCTTTGCCGCCTATCTGATGCTTCACAGCCTGCATGACCGGGTCCAGGGCCACTGGCCGGTGCCGATCTTCGCAGCCCTGGTGATCTGTGCCGTGGTGGCCGCAGATCGAGGCATAAGCAGTCTGGCGGTTCGACGGCTCCAGGCCCTGGCCGTGGCCCTCTGTCTTGGCCTGTCGGCTGCCGCCCTCGGCTATTTGTCCCTGCCCATCAGCCCGGTGTTCGGTGCCGTTGATCCCATGCGACCCCTGCGGGGTTGGCCTGGCTTTGCAGGTGCCATCGAACAGACCCGGCAACAGGCCGGGGCTGGCTGGATCGGCACCGTCAGCTACGGCACCTTCGCCCAACTTTCGGCGGAGAAGCCGACGCGGGTTCCCATGCTACAGATCAACGAGCGGGCGCGTTACACCGGACTGCCGTCGGTCAGCCCGGACTTCCAGCAACCGGGCTTGGTGGTCGATCTGGCCCGCCGCCTGGAGGCCAAGGACCTGTTGCGATGCTTCTCGCAGGTGACCCTGGCCCGCGACCTCACCAGGGGGGCTTTGGGCCTTGCGCCGGGTACCCGCTACCAGGCCTTCGTCGTGGCCGAACCCAGGGTGGATGTCCTGCGCGACGGCTGCCCCGAAGACCCCGCCAAGCGCCGACGTCGTTAAGTCTCCGGTACCGGGGTCCAGATCACCTGGTCGATCCGGCTGGCCCCGGTGGCCAGCATCACCAGCCGATCAAAGCCAAGGGCCGCGCCACTGGCCTGAGGCATGACGGCCAGGGCGGCCAGGAAATCCTCATCCAGCGGGTAGCGCTCGCCATAGACCCGCTCCTTCTCATCCATCTCGTCATTCAGACGTACACGTTGTACGTCAACGTCAGTCAGTTCGCCGAAGGCGTTCACCAGCTCCACACCGCAGGCATAGAGCTCGAAACGCTGGGCCACGCTTGGGTTTCCGGGCTTGGGCCTGGCCAGAGCCGCCTGTGCGATCGGGTACTCGTACAGCACCGTCGGTCGGCCGAATCCAAGGTGCGGCTCGATCTTTTCCACCAGAACCCGAGACACAATATCGGCCCAGCTATCATCGGCCGCCACCCGCACCGGCACCTGCCTGGCCAATTCTAAAACGTCGACTGTTCCATCCGCGCAGACGGACGAAAGCAGGTCCACCCCGGCATACCGCTCAAAGGCTTCGGCCACCGTGACCCGCTCGGCCTCGGCAAAGGGATCGCAGACTCCACCCCGAAACCGCAGATCCCGCGCCCCCGCCACCTGCGCCGCCAATCCCAGTAACACCCCGCAATCGCTCATCAAAACCTCATAGGGTTCCTCCGCGCGGTACCATTCCAGCATGGTGAACTCGGGGTGGTGCAGGGCCCCGCGCTCCCGATTTCGCCAGACCTTGGCAAAGTCAAATATCCGCCTCTCCCCCGCCGCCAACAGCTTCTTGCAGGCAAACTCTGGCGAGGTATGCAGGTACAGCGGCGACCTCACCCCATCGGTCGTCACCGCCTCGGTGGCAAAGGCATGCAGGTGCGCCTCATTGCCCGGCGACACCGCCAGCGCCGCAGCCTCCACCTCCGTAAATCCCTGCCCCTCGAACCAGGCCCGGACCTCCCGGGCCATGGCATTGCGGGCCAGCAGGAAGGGCCGCCGATCCTGATGGTTCTCGGGCCGCCACCAGGGCGAAGACACGGTTTGTGGCAAGTTAAGGCTCTAAGATGACTGGCGATCCTGGCCCGGATCGCTATAGGAGCGCAGGAACCTAGCATAGTGCGCCGGTCGAGGGGCCTGCCGCGACAAAGGACGAATGACTTGCCAAAAGTAGCCGCCAGCTCGCTCCGCAAAGGTGCCGTCGTCGACATGGACGGCAAGCTCTACGTGGTGCTCAGCGCCGAGAACATCCATCCCGGCAAGGGCACCCCGGTGACCCAGCTCAACATGCGTCGGATCTCCGACGGGGTGAAGGGCGCCGAGCTTCCTTCGACCAACTCCTTCCATTCCGCGAAGCTCTCGCGCGGGGTTAGGCGCGGACCATTGGGTCCGAATTCGACCGGCTTGTGCGGGTCGCCCGCCCAGCGCACCGAGCGCACCACTTCGGAGCGGAACAGCACGACATAGTCGCGCGGGGTGCGCGAGATGGGGATGGCGAGCATCCCTGCCGCGTCGCTCGAATGGCTGGCGGCTTCGGGTATGGGGCTGCTGATCCTCTCGGTGGCGAAGACCCGCCCGTCCGCGGTGCCCACCAGCGCCGTGATGATCCGGGCGAAGCCGGGGGTGTCGGGGGTGAGGCCCGAGAAAGCGTAATTGCCGTTGATCGACACCCCGACCCCATCGGCGGGGATCGCGTGGGTCAGGATGCCCG
>JANPAO010000394.1:0-6464 GCA_031429955.1 Phenylobacterium sp.
GGCGTGCTGGCCAAGGGTCGTCCAGGTCTTCTGCCGTTGACCAGGTAGTATTCCTTACCGTCGTCGCCGGTGATCCGCTCGGCCTTGGTCTTCAGGGAGGCAAGGTCAGATCCGGCGCCCGGTTCAGAGTAGCCCTGGCACCACCAGATATTGCCGTCACGGATATCGGGCAGGAACTTCTCTTTCTGGGCCTGGGTCCCGAAGGTGTAGAGCACCGGCGCCAGCATGGCGACGCCGAAGGGCAGGATGCCAATGGTGTCGGCACGGGCCTGCTCCTCAGACCAGATGTACTTTTGGGTCGGGGTCCAGTCGGTGCCACCAAACTCCTTGGGCCAGGACGGCGTCGACCAGCCCTTCTTGGCCAGGATGCGGTGCCAGGACAGATAGTCTTCACGACCCAGGGTTTCGCCACGGTTCTGCTTCTCGCGCAGAGCCTTGGGGTAGTTGTCGACAATGAAGGCGCGGGCCTCATCACGGAAAGCGTTATCTTCGGGCGAAAAATCGAGGTTCATGACATGGCTCCCTAGGATCCTTTCCCTTTGGACGCAAACGTCCAAAGGGAAAGGATCCTCATTCAAAAAGTTAGAGCATGTTTCGATCCGATAACCGGTTCCCACTTATCGGAACATGCTCTAGCGCATCCGCTTACAGCGTATTGCGTGCGGCGCGCACCATACGCAAACGCCTGGGCTTTGGGAATATGACGCTAACGTGAGCGTCAACGAAAACCTGAACTTTCGCCAGATCGACACGCCGGCCTCGGCCTCAGGCGCTGGCGACGTAGGCGTCCACCTCCGCAACCCTGGACGCGATCTCGGCGGGCGCAAGGAACGAACCGGCGAAACTGTTGCGGGCCAGAGTCGTCAGGTCGGCGCGAGTCAGGTCCAGGGCCTGGGCCGTGGCGATCCAGTTCTGGGCCAGATAGCCCCCGAAATAGGCCGGGTCGTCGGAATTGATCGTGGCCTTGAGGCCCAGGTCCAGCATCCGCTTCAGGGGGTGGGCCCGAAGATCGTCCACCACGCAGAGCTTGAGGTTGGAAAGCGGGCAGACAGTCAGGGTCATGCCATCGGCCACCAGGCGCTGGACCAGGGCCGGGTCCTCCAGCGAACGGTTGCCGTGGTCGATGCGGTCCACACCCAGGTGATCCAGGGCTTCCCATACATAGGCCGGGGGGCCCTCCTCTCCGGCATGGGCCATGAGCTTCAGGCCCCGCTCTCGCGAGGCCTTGAACACAGCGGCAAACTTGCTGGGCGGGTGACCCAGCTCCGAGGAGTCCAACCCAACGCCGACGATTTGGTCCAGATAGGGTTCAGCAGCCCTCAGGGTCTCGAAGGCTTGGTCCTCAGACAGATGGCGCAGATAGCTGAGGATCAGTTTGGAGCTGACCCCCAGCTCCCGCTCCGCCTGGGTCATGCCGGCCAGCAGTCCGTCGGCGGCGACCGAGAACGGCAGACCCCGCTCAGTATGGGTCTGGGGATCGAAGAAGATCTCGGCATGGACCGCGCCATCGGCGGCAATCCGCCGAAAATAGGCCATGGCCAGGTCGCAGAAGTCCTCTGACGTCTGCAGGACGCCCGCGCCCTGATAGTAGATGTCCAGGAAATCCTGCAGGTTGGAAAAGGCATAGGCCTCACGAACCGCCTCCACACTCTTGAATGGCAGGGTGATGCGGTTGCGACGGGCAAACTCGAACATCTGCTCGGGCTCGAGGCTGCCCTCAATGTGCAGGTGAAGCTCGGCCTTGGGCAGGCCAGTGATGAACGCAGCTGTCGGTTTCATGGTCGCTATCTCCAGGCGCGGTGGCCCTTGGGTCAAGATGCCATTCGCTCGCCCTCCGTCGGGGACGCAAAGCCGATGGGTTTAAGGGAACTCTCTCCTCTGGCGCGGGTTGCTCACCTTGCCTCGACCGCGCGGGGCGGGCACGGGTAGGTCATGCCACGAATCCTGACCTACAATGTGCATCGCTGTGTCGGTTCTGACCGCAGGCTGGATGTTGGCCGGGTCGCGGCCGTGATCGCGGAACTGGAGCCCGACATTGTGGCCCTGCAGGAACTCGACGTCGGTCGGGCCCGCACCGGCCATGTGGATCAGGCCCATGAGATTGCCCGGCGCCTGAGCATGTCGGTCCACTTCCACGCCGCCCTGAAGGTGGAGGAAGAACTCTATGGCGACGCCATCCTCACCACCTATCCCGAGCACCTGGTCCAGGTGGGGGCCCTGCCCGGCTACAAGCCGATCCCCAGGCTGGAACCCCGAGGCGCGATCTGGATCGAGGTGCAGATTGAGGGCCGTCCGGTCCAGATCCTGAATACCCACCTGGGGCTGGTGCCGAGAGAACAACGGTTGCAGGCCGCCTGCCTGGCCGGTCCCGACTGGCTGGGTCACCCCCTCTGCCGAGGGGCTCAGATCCTGTTGGGGGACTTCAACGCCACCGCCAGCTCGTTGGTCTATCGCAGCCTGGTGGCCAGGCTGCCAGCCGCCCGTGCCCTGTCGCCGCGCAAGACCCCGACGGCGACCTACCCTGCGGCCCTGCCGGTGGTCCGCATCGACCACCTGTTCGTCAGCCCGGAGATCCAGGTGATGGACGTCTTTGCCCCCTATACGCCCGCCACCCGAGCGGCCTCCGATCACCTGCCCCTGGTTATGGATTTTGAGGTGGTGTGAGCTGGTCCAGAGCCCTTTCCGATCTGACTGCGTCAATCAGATCGGATAAAAAGGGCTCTAATTCAAAAAGTTAGAGCATTTTTCGATCCGATAACCGTTTCACACGTATCGGAAAATGCTCCAGACGCTGTGCACGGGCCAATTGCGCCTGTCGCCGCCTTGGTCGCCAGCTATCGACGACGCCTACCGGGTCCCCGAGATGGAAGGCCGCCACCATCTCCCCGAAGGGGGTTAAGGCCAGGGGTTGGATCGGCTTCAGGCGACCGTCCCAGTTCAGGGCCTCAATGGCCCCGATCAGGCCACCGTGGGTGAGACGGGCCGCAGCCACAGCCGCCCCCGAACATCCCAGGAAATGCCCCACAGCCTGATCCAGGTAGGCACCAATGCCGGTACGGGCCTGCGGGGTCGTGGCCTCAATGGCCAGTTCCAGCTCGGTGTCGAACCCACCGGAGCGATTGTTGAGGTTGGCTGACCCCACCCGCGCCAGGCGGTCGTCGATCACCGCGCACTTGGAGTGGACGATAATCCTTCGCCCCTCAGGCGTGACGGGGCAATAGGCGCGGAACCGACCAAACCTGTCTGCGGCCCGAAGCTTGGCCAGCATCCGCGACCGGGCCCGGTCCATGGTCAGTTGGTCAAACCAGCTTGGGCTGGCCCCGGTGGAGATCAGCACCACCTGGGGCCCCTCGGGCTCGGCCAGTCGTGCGGCCAGGGCCTCGGCCACCAGGGGCGAGGTGAAGTACTGGTTCTCCAGATAGATCGTATGCCGTGCGGCGGCGATGGCGTCCTGGGTCAACCTAGGTATCTCGGTCGCCGCCGCGCGACCCTTCCACCCCGGCAGGGTGCGGGCGATTCCCACCTCCACATCCAGGACCGTGGGCGCAACCTGGCCGGGCCAGGGCCCCGACGTCGTCGGCGGCGGCGACACCAACACCTCGCCGGTGGCCTGCAGCCAGCGGTCGCGCGCCAAGTCGCCAAGATCCTTGGCCACCGGCCCATCCACCAACATCCCGACCTCATGGCGCGGGGGGTGACGGGCCTGGTCGGGCATGATCCGGCGAGGCTCGTGGTCGCGGTGACGGGTGGTATCCCAGCGGTCCACACAGAGGTCTCCGCTGGCGCAGATGGCCAGTCGGTCGTCCACCACCGCCAACTTCTGGTGATGGCAGGCACCAAGAGGAACTGTGGCATCCAGGCGAAACTTCACGCCGGTGCCCTTGAACCAACCCCGCGCCCGGTGGGGGAAGAACTGCTGGCTGGCGGAGATCGGCAGGGCCGACTTCCAGATCAGGATCCGGATGTCCAACTGCGGTCGGGCGCGCGATAGCGCCAGCAGGACCCGTCCCACCTCATCGGGGTCCTCGGGACCCTCGTACCCATCGGGGGCCAGCCGGGTGCGTGGATCGAAACTCCAGCCCAGCAACAGGACCGAGTGCTGCGCCTGAGCCAGGGCATCGGCCAGGGCGGCATAGTAGTCTTCGGTGTCCACGAGGAAGGCCGCGTGATCGGCGCGGGAAACCCGCCAGGCGGTGTCGCCCGGTGTCAACAAACTCATCACCCGATCGCAACCCCGCTCAGTTCCGGTTCCGACCTAAAGCCTGCGCCCCGCAAAGGTTCCCGTCCAGGGGTCGGGGCGCAGGTCGTGGGTCAGCCTTTGTAGAGCTGGCAAGGTCCATTGAGTTCGGTGGTCAGGCGCGCCAGCCGCTCGGGATTGGTGGTCTTGGCCTGACGTCGGGCAGCGTCCTGTTGATTGGCGGCCTGGGCCAGGACCGAGCTGGTGCGGTACTTGCCCTGGCTCTTCAGCCAGGCGTCCAGGTCGGTGGTGTTGGGGGCCAGGATTCCGGCCAGGCCGCGGCAGCGGTTGGCCTTCAGAAAGTCCATATCCGTGGCTTGATCGGCAGCCAGGGCCGAGCTTGTGACCAGCAGGGCGGTGGCGGCGGCGAGCAGGATGGTGGGCAGTCGCATGGTGGTTCCCTCAAAATCTGATGAGGGATAACTGCGCCACCAATACATGGGCTTCAAATGAAATATCAGTAACATGGACACTTATACTGTTACGAAATGTTCATCATCTGTGTCGTTACAGCGTAAACATAAACAACTTGTAATGTTTCGGGGGCTTCGGCAGAACAACAGCATGGCAGATCCCAAGCTCGACGCCGCCGGCGTGAACGCCCTGATGGCCCGCGCCTTTCCAGACGCCTCGCCAGAGGCTCTGCCCCAGGTGACCGAGGTGGCACCAGGTCGGGTTCATATCCTGCGCCCCTATGGACCTGGCATGTTGCGACCCGGCGGCGTGATCTCCGGCCCCTCCCTGATGAGCATCGCCGACACGGCGGCCTATGCCCTGATCCTGGCCCACATTGGCGACCAGTTGATGGCCGTCACCAGTTCCCTGCTGATGAACTTCCTGCAGGGGGCGGTCCCCGGCGACATCCATGCCGAGGCCAGCTTTCTGCGACTGGGCCGCCGGATCGCCGTCTGTGACGTGAGACTCTGGACTGAGGCGCCGGACCGGCTGGCCGCCCAGGCCACGGTCACCTATGCTATCCCCTCATGACGGATCGCCCTGCCATCGCCACCCCCTGCATCAAGCTCTGCATCATTGATGGCCAGAGCGGCCTGTGCATGGGCTGCTACCGACAGCTCACCGAGGTCGCCGCCTGGCAGAAGCTGAGCGACGATGATCGCGCCCGGATCATGGAGGAGCTGCCCGACCGCCGCGCCCGCATCGCGCCGGAGAAGCTGGCGATGTTCCGCTGATCGACGGCGATTGTCGGGCGCGATTCACCGGTTGCAAACTCCCCGCGTCGTAACCTGCTCGTTCAACAAGGCCCCAAGGGTCGTGATCGCTGGGTGGCGTGGGTGTCGAATATGATCAAGTTGGCCGCCATGGCCCTGATCGGTGCGGTTTCGGCGGTGGGCGCGGCCCAGGCCGTGGTCAGCCTTGACCCCACCACCCACGCCGACGGCCTGCGGGCCGCCGTGGCCCGGGTCAAGTCGCCAGAGCCCGTCGCTGCCACCGGGGGACCTGCCTCCATCGCCAAGGCCAGCGACGGCCACTATTGGGCCCAGGGCGATGTGAACGGAGCCAGCGTCCGCTTCCTGGTGGACACCGGGGCCAGCGCCGTGGCCCTGACCGCCACCGATGCCCAGCGCCTGGGCTTTGACCCCGGCAAGCTGAACTATGCCTATACGGTGATGACCGCCAATGGCGAGGCCCGCGCCGCAGCCGTCAAGCTGGCCTCGGTCTCGGTGGCCGGGGCACGGCTGGCCGATGTCGACGCCCTGGTGCTGGACAAGGGGCTCGACGCCTCCCTGCTGGGCATGACCTATCTAGGCCGCCTCTCCAGCTTCCAGGCCACCCGCACGGCCCTGATCCTTCAGCCCTGACACGGCCGCCAGGGCGGCATCCACCACCTCCAGGCCAGCCCCAGGTTTGACGCTCTCCACCGTCAGGATCCGCCGCCAGGTCCGCGCGCCCTGCGCCCCGTGGAACAGCCCCAGCATGTGCCGGGTCATGGCCGCCAGATGCGTCCCCCGCGCCAGCTCGGACGCCATATAATCACGATAGGCTGCTAAGGCCTCGCGCAGGTCCACGGTGTCGCCCTCACCGAAGATCCGTCCGTCCACCTCCGCCAGGATCGACGGCGTGTGATAGGCCGCGCGGCCCAGCATCACCCCGTCCACATGCTGCAGATGGTCCTGCGCCTCATCCAGGGACCCGACCCCGCCGTTGATCACGATGGTCAGATCCGGCCGCTCCCGCTTCAGCCGCCAGACCAGCGGATAGTTCAGCG
>JANPAO010000395.1:0-1726 GCA_031429955.1 Phenylobacterium sp.
TTCGAACCAACCCAGAAGAGTCCGGAAATCACGCTCCAGCACGACGGGGGAGAAGGGCCCTTGCGGGGTCCCCGGACTCTCCCTGGGGGGCTCGACCGCCGCCGCCGGACCCGCGGCTGTCACGAGAAGGGCAGCGGCGAAGGCGGCAGCGGTAAGCCGCATCAGAAGGACTTGGTCGCCGTCAGGCCCCACTCGGACTTGCGCGGCGGGGTGATGGCAAAGCCGCGGCGACGGTCGCCGGAGGGACCGACCGGGGCGAAGAAGTCGACATAGCGCAGGATGCCCACCGGGGTATCGTCGTTGAAGACGTTCTTACCAAAGAGCGTCACCCGGAAGCCGGTCTCCGACTTCAGGCCCAGTTGCAGGTTGACCTTGGTGGAGTCGCCGGTCTCGGCCAGGTTGTGGACCTGATCGAAGAAGGACGAGCGATAGATCAGGTCGGCGCCGGCAAACATGCTCCAATCCGTCCAGGGGGTATCACGCTCATAGCGCAGGCCGATCGAGGCCATATGCTTGGAGGTCAGGGGCGTGGTCTTGCCGACGATGGAACCGTAGGCGGCGCAACCGGGCAGCAGCAAGTTGGCGGTCGTGCCGGTCTTGCAGGTGCTGTTGGTGGGGGCGACGGTGGTCACCGGTGCCATCAGAACCGCCTGATCGGGATCAGACCCGGCCACGAACTCGGCATCGATATAGGAGTAGCTGGCATTGAGCTTCAGGCCCGGCAGAAGCTGACGATAGGCTTCGATTTCCAGACCCTTGGTCTCCACGTCCCCGGCATTGGCCCGGAAGCTGTTGGGGGCCCCAGTGGTGGGGTTGAGGAAGGTGTTGGTGAGCACCATGCCGTCGATCTGGTTGAAGTAGGTGGAGATCGCCAGATAGTCGAAGCCATAGCCGGTGGTCTTTACGCCAGCTTCGAAGGTCTTGAGGGTCTCTTCGTCATAGGTGGTCTTGGGGGCCAGGATGTCGTTGAAACCGCCGGGCGAATTGCCCTCGGCATATTGGCCATAGACGGTGACGTCGTCGGTGGCCTTCCAGGACAGGGTCACCCGGGGCAGGTTGCTCTTGAACTTGGCGCTGCGGGTATTGGCCGGGGTCGGGCAGGTGCCGACGATGGCGGCCGGATTGGCCGAGCGGAAGGTGGCAAACTGGGCGGCGGTGAAATAGGTCGAGGCCACATAGCACTGCTGGGTCTGGACGATGTCGTCCTCTTGGTGCCGATACTCCAGGCCCACGACCAGGGCTTCGGTGATGTCGAAGTCGAGGCCGCCGAACACCGCCTTGTTCTTGGTGACCACCCGAGCGCCCAGGGCGTCGAGACCAAACTCAGTGGACTCCAGATAGGTGGCCGGCGGGGTGCTGTTCTCCTCACCCGAATAGGCCCCTAGGCGCCAGCGGAAACGCTGGTCCGACGGCGACGAGATCCGACCCTCGTGGGTGGTGATTTCGCGATGGCTGGCGCTGGTGTCGCCAAAGGCTGAACGCGAGCAGGTGCGGTTGGCGGTGGTGAAGAAGGCCGCCGGGCAAATGGCGGCGACCTGGAAGATCGTCCGGCTGTCGTAGGACTGGTCGTAGCCGGTGACCTCGTCGATGGTGCTGTTGCCACCCTGGTAGCTCAACTCGTAGCCCGAGCCGCCGATGTCCCAGGAGCCCTGCCACAGGAAGCGCTCGCCCTCACGGAACAGGCCCGGACGCAGGATATCCTGGGTGTTCAGCCCAAAGCTGGTGG
>JANPAO010000396.1:0-2161 GCA_031429955.1 Phenylobacterium sp.
GTTGGAGGCCGCCGAGATGACTCCCATCGATCCGTCGGTGGGAGAGTTTCGGGTCCACTATGCCGGCTTCTTCGATCCCGGTTTCGGCACCGAAGAGGCCCTGGGCGTCGGGTCCAAAGGGGTCCTGGAGGTCCGCAGTCACGAGACCCCCTTCCTGCTGGAGGACGGCCAGACCGTGGCGCGTCTGGTCTATGAGCCGCTCACCGCCCGACCCTCCAGGCTCTATGGCGACCAGGGCAGCCACTATCAGCGCCAGGGCCTGAAACTCTCCAAGCACTTCCAGCTCTGGGCTGGGGAGCCGTAGGGCGAGGAAACCTCACCCCGGGATGAGGCTACTCGGCGGTCGCGGTTTCGCGCCTGTAGATCGAGCGCTTGGGGGCGGCGAGGACCTTGCGAAGCATGGGCTCGAAGGCCTCCAGCGGCATGGACTCGTAGTTTGGATCAAAGCTGTTCTGGTCAAACAGGTGGCAGAACTGGGCGGTGTATTCGAACCATTCGTGGCCGCGGAACTGCTCACGCATGTCGCGGTCCAGGCCCAGGTGATGGAAGAAATAGTAGCCCTGGAAGATACCGTGCTTGTCCATCATCCAGTAGTTCTGCTCCGACACGTAGGGCTTCATGATCATGGCCCCCAGCTCGGCATGGTTGGAGGGTGACAGGATGTCCCCCAGGTCATGCATCAGGGCGCAGACCACATACTCCTCATCGCGTCCGGCCTTGAAGGCCCGCGTCGCCGTCTGCAGGGAGTGCTCCAGCCGGTCCACCGGATAGCCACCGGTATCGTCCCGCAACATCCTCAGATGGGCGAGCATCCGGTCGGGAAGTTCGCGGTTGAACGGACCATTGCCACGAACGATCGCACCCCAGTCTTCCTGGGTGCCCTCAGTCATGGCGTGGAACTTCGCCTGCTCGAGCATCTCACCGTCGGCCATGATCGTCTCCCGTCGAAACCGTGTGGGGACATGGTGGGGTCAAGGCGCTGGAAGGTCAATCGAGGCGAGGGCCACGACGGCGTTAACCCTATCCTAAGAGCGACTCAGTGTTCCTGATCCCGAGGGACCAGGACCAAAGCCATGTCCGATGCGACCTATATCGCCTTCGTACCCACCGCCAAGCGCGACCGCCTGCGGGAGATTCTCCAGACGGAGGACACCAAGCCGCTGTCCTGGCGCGAGAAGCGAAGCCTGTTTGGCAGCGAGTTCTATTTTTCCGGACCGTCAGGCCTGGCCCGCCGAGCCCAGGCCTATGTGGCCCAGTGGGTGATCAACAGCTAAGGGTTTGCACCCGCTCTAACGGCGGGCGAAGAGGCGGCGAAAGCGTTCCACCACCACCGGAACCAGGGCGGCCATCACGCCACCGGCGTCGGCCACCCAATTCTGTTGGCCCATATAGAGCCCCGCGCCCCGCAGGACCTGGGTTACCTGTAGAGCCAGGGCAAACAACAGGAAACCAGCGGCGATGCGTCGGATCGGCACCCGTGGCATGGCCGCCAGACCCGCGCAGGTGGCGACATAGAAGGCCGCGAAGTGCTGCAGATAGTGGGACTTTAGGAGCTGGGGCGTCAGCCAGCCGGGCGCGATGGAGGCCAGGAAGATGGCCACCACTGCCAGGCCGAACGCCAGCCGCGCCATAACCGCCAGCGGACCGGTATCGGGATAGGTGGATCGTGGGCTCTCGCTCATTCGGCGGCGGCTCGCAGGTCGGCGGGCGGGCGGGCGCGGTTGAAGGGTCGGTCCCCCAGTACGGTGGCGCGGTTCATGATCCGGCGGTGGGGCAGGTAGTCATTGACCGCATAGTGCTGGGTCACCCGATTGTCCCAGAAGGCCACGGCATTGTCTTTCCAGCGCCAGCGCACCAGGAACTCCGGCTTCTGGATGTGCTCAAACAGCATGCCGAGGATGGCGTCACTCTCCTTGCGACGCAGGCCCTTGATGCGGTCGGTGAAGCCGAAATTGACAAACAGGCCGTCCTCGCCGGTCTCGGGATGGGTGCGCACCACCGGGTGCAGCACTGGCGGGTTGGCCGCCAGGGCCTGGGCGTGCTTCTCCGCGCCGGCACCGGCCGCGACGATACCCTGCTGAGGGAAGCCTCGGGCAAAGTCGTGAACCGCATCGAGGCTTGAGAGAAAGGTGCGGAAGGCCGGCGACAGGGCCTCATAGGC
>JANPAO010000397.1:0-3755 GCA_031429955.1 Phenylobacterium sp.
CAACCAGGCTCACCACGGCGATGGTCCGAGGCCCGTTCTCGCCCGGCACAGCAATCGAGACCCCGGCTGCCGCCAGCAGCGCCGACAGGACCATGACCGTCACAATCGACAGGATGAAAAGGGTTACCGGGTCGGGCAGTCTGTTGGCGACCCGCTCGATGGCGTTCAGGGCCCTAAGGGTCCACCCCGCCCGCTCGGTCTTGACCTGACCATCAACGTCTTGCACCGGCGCTCCTTGACCCGTCCTTGCTTCCAGCAACCCTAGCCAAGGGATTGGCGGCATCAAGGGGTGTCACGGCTCAAGGGGCTGAAATCGCCCGGCTGCCGCGTCTGACCTCAGAGACCTACCAGGCATAGGCCTCAGGCGAGGGACCACAGGGCGGGAAGATCGTGTCCAACCGCTCCAGGATGGCAGGGGCAAGGGCAACGTCAGTGGCCCCCAGGACCGACCGTAGCTGCTCGAGGTTGCCCGGCCCGATGATGGTTGAGGTGACACCTGGCTGATGCAGCAACCAGGCCAGGGCCACCACGCTGGGAGTCTCGCCCACCTCGGCGCAAAGGGCTTCAAACTGACCCAGTTGGTCTGCGCGCTGGGCCCTGGCCCTCCGGCCTGAGTCACTGTCACGGCGACCCACCCCGTCCTTGGGTGGCCCCGCCAGCAACCCTCCGGCCAGAGGGCTCCAGACAATCAGCCCCAGCCCATAGGCGCGGCAGGCCGGCAGCACTTCCATCTCCGCGCGCCGTTCAATCAGATGATAGAGCCCCTGCTCGGAGACCAGCCCCAGACGCTGCCGGGATATCGCCTTCTCATTGGCCTGTGCGATGGCCCAGCCCGGGAAGTTGCTGGACCCGACATAGGTGATCTTGCCCTGGGCGAACAGCCGATCCATCGCTTGCCATATCTCCTCGATGGCGGCGGCCCGGTCGATGTGGTGCATCTGGTAGAGGTCGATGTGATCGACCTTCAACCGCTTCAGGCTGGCATCGCAGGCCATCTGGATGTGGCGGGCCGACAGGCCCCGGTCATTGATGTCGTCGGACATCGGCTCATGGACCTTGGTGGCCAGGACGATCCTGTCGCGTCGGGACCGGTCCTGGGCCAGCCAGTTGCCCAGGATGGTCTCGGTGGTGCCAACGCCAAGGTGGCCACCGTACTGGTCGGCGGTATCGATGAAGTTGATGCCCGACCCGACGGCCTCGTCCAGGATCGCAAAGGAGTCCGGCTCAGAGGTTCGCGGGCCAAAGTTCATGGTGCCCAGGCAGAGCGCGCTCACCTTCAGCGCTGAACGGCCCAGTTGACGGTACTTCATGATGGGCTCCTGGGCGCGGCTCTAAGGGGCTCGCAGGGTGGCACCAGTCTGGAGGGTTTCGCTGGAGTCCGCCACGCAGAACCGTGCCAACTGCTGGGCACGCTCCGAGAGCGCCTTGAAGGCCTGATAGGTGATACCGGGCACAATCGGCTCTCGGAACCAGGGCGCATAGAACTCCAGGTTCGGGATCGCCCGGACGGCCTCGGAGACATTGGGCGTGCCGCCATGCCAGGCGCGAACATCCCGCACCATGATGGCACCGGCCGGTGCTGGGCAGACTGTGCTCAACCGCATCCACTCGGGTTCCTGTTCCAGGGTCGGGATCGGGGTCCGGGAATGCTGAGTGCCGGGGATCTGACGGGTCGGCCCGTTCAGGGCGGTGACGTCCTGGGGCAGGAAGTTCACGCAGACATAGGGGCAGGGAAGATCGCGGACGGTGAGCTGGCGGCGCGGGTCATGGAAGGCGCTAAAGGGGCTGGCCACCTTGTCGCTCCAGTCGCGGACGTCGGAGTGCAGGGGCTGGTACTCCACGGCACCCGGCAGGCAGAAGTCCCCGCTCGCTGCCCGCAAGGAATAGTCCGGCGATCCAAAGATGCTGCTCACAAGGTCGTTGACCACCGGAATGTCCAGCAGCATCTGCCATTCTGGCCGGTGTAGCTGACTGCGGGTCAGGCTCGATCCGCCGAAGGAATAGCGATGCGACCCTCGGTTTCCCGCTCGGCCCTCGTCCAGGGCCAGGATCTCACGGACCACGGTCGTACAGCCCTGGGCCAGGACGTCGGTCTGTTCACCGTTCAGCACATTGGCGATCACCACAAAGCCATCCCGACGAAACAGATCGACGGCGTGCTTCAGGTCTTTCGGCTCCAGAATGTCGAGCCCCTTGATGCCGTTGTGGGCTTCAAGATAGGCCCGCTGGGCCAGGACTTCGGGGGTGTCCAGCGATCGAGCCGTCCAGCTTTGCAATTGAGTGGATTGGGGTGTCATCAACAACTCCGGACGCCGAAGGCCATGAAACGGGTGGCGATGTTCGCCTGAGATACCCGGCAGGTCCATGACCATCGTCGGCAATCTGCAAAATCCCAGGGTAGACCAACGCGTGGGCCGATCTCGTCTGGGCGGGCAGCGTCGAGGTCCTGGCGGCGAACGAGCTTTCCAGCTAGAGCGCGGCGGAAGGAAATCACTCATGCGCTTTCTCGTCGCCCTTATGGCCTTGCTCATGGCCTGCGAGGGGCCCGGATCGGATGGAGATATCCAGAACGTGGCGGCGGTTTCGGAGCGAGAATTGATCGTCCTGGCCGCTCCGCTGGCAGACGATCCCTATTATGCGGAGGTCGCCGATGCGATTTTCGAATTCCAGGTCGCCTTCGCACGCAAGATCGAGACTCACGACGACGTTCTTGTCCTCACCGACAGGCAGAGTTTCGCCCGCTATGCTGCGGCCCTGGGCGACCGCCAGGTCGCCATTGCGCCCATGGCCGATATCTGGCCAAGAGACTTTGGCTTGGCCAACACCTTAGGGCCGGTGATGTTTCGCTACACTGCGGCGGGCCAGGGCGGCGGCTCGAAGGGGCAGCGCGACGCCGATGCCGTGCAGGCCCGGTTTGCTCGCTTCGCGCAGACGGTGGGATTGACCTACGCCAAGATCGACCTGCTCAACGACGGTGGCAACTTCGTTCATGACGATGCAGGTCGTGTTGTGGTGAGCCGGAAGTTCCTGCGAGACAACCGCCTCACAGAGGAACAGGGCCGGGCGGCCCTATGGCGGTTGCCCGGCGTGTCGAAGATCGCCTTCATCGACTCCGACGAGCAAGGCGGCCTGGAGCACGCCGACGGGGTGGTGGCCTTCGTGGATACGAACACGCTGATTATCAACACCTATTCGGACGATCCCGCCTACGCGTTTAAGCTGCGCAGAGACCTGGAAAAGGGTCTGCCGGGTGTCGCGATCCACGAAATCGTCACACCCTACTCAGAGGCTCAGGTCCATGACGCCCGTTTCGGCTCGGCCTGCGGACTCTACACGAACGCTCTGGTCACCCCCCATCGCGTCTACCTCCCGCAGTTTGGCATCCCAGAAGATGAGATCGCCCTGCGCCAGGTGCGTGCGGCGATGACGCGCGAGGTTGTACCGATCATGTCGCAGATGGTGTGTCACATGGGCGGCGGCGTGCGTTGCATGTCTCTGCAGCTTCGTGACGCAAACGCAGAGTCGGCGCTGCGCTGGCACCGTGCGTCGGGACCGCAGGCAGCGGGTCCAAAATAGCCGGACCCGCCAGGGTTCTCGACCGTCGCAGCCGGGATCTCGCGAGCGATGGGGGGGGGGCGGTTCCTGCGCGCACGTCGCAGGGCTTTGAATCCGGGTTAACGCACCTGGGTCTGTAAGACGGCGGCGAGGTATTCGGGGTTCCAGCTGGCGATTTTTCGGCGTCGCTTGATGCTGGT
>JANPAO010000398.1:0-2399 GCA_031429955.1 Phenylobacterium sp.
CAGAGGCCCTGCGCTATCTGGCCCTGGCCCACGCGGCCTCCGACAATCCCGCCGCCGCCGCCCGCGCCCTGCGCCGGGCCCTGGAGATCGCACCCCGCCGCGCCGACCTGTGGGAGACCCTGGGCCAGGCCGAGCTTGCCCGCGCCGGTGGGCAGGTCAGCCCTGAGGCGATCCGCGCCTTTGAGTCTGCCCTCGCGCTGAATCCCAAGGCGCTGGTCCCCCGGTTCCACTTGGCCAGCGCCCAGGTTGCGGCTGGCGACAAGGCCGGGGGCATTGCCGCTTGGCGCGCCCTGCTGAACGACCTTCCCGCCACCGATCCTCGCCGAGGAGCCCTGGTCGCGTCGATCGCTGAGGCACAACAGGCGGTGCCCGCCCCGCAGATGGACGCCATTGCCGGCATGGTGGAGGGCCTCGCCGCCCGGCTGCAGGCCAACCCCGCCGACGGGGAGGGGTGGGTGCGCCTGGTTCGTTCCTATGCGGTGCTGGGGCAAGCCGACAAACGCGACGCGGCCCTGGCCCAGGCACGCAAGCGTTTCGCCGCCGATCCCGACCTGCTGAGGGCCCTGGACCTTGCGGCCAAGACCGAGCCGATGACATGAGCAGTTGGTTGCCCAAATCGCCAAAGGCGCGGCGTCGGCTGACCCTGCTGGCGGCCATCGCCCCGGTCCTGGCGCTCGCCGTCGGCCTGACCCTTTGGGGTCTGAGGGACTCGATCTCCTACTTCTACACCCCCGCCCAGGCCGCCGCTGCCAAGCCGCCGGTCGGTCGCGCTCTTCAACTCGGTGGACTGGTGGTGGCCGGCAGTGTGGTCAAACACCCCAACGGCCGCGTGGACTTCGCCGTCCGCGACCAGACCGACTCCGACCTGGTGGTCTTCCACGGCGACCTGCCCGACCTGTTCCGCGAAGGCCAGGGGATCGTGGCCACCGGGGCCTATGACAAGGCCGGGGTGTTCCAGGCCAAACAGGTCCTGGCCAAGCACGACGAGCGCTACATGCCCCGCGAGATCTCCAAGGCCCTGAAAGAACAGGGCGAATGGCGCGGCGACGGCGCTGTCCCCAGCTACGACAAGCGGCCATGATCACCGAGATCGGCGCCTTTGCCCTGGTCCTGGCCCTGGTCCTATCTGTGGTCCAGGTGGGCCTGTCGGTGACCGGCAGGTGGCGGCGGTCGGCCCTTTTGGCCGGAGCCGGAGCCGGGGCTGGACTGGCGGCATTTGGCGCCGTCGCCGTGGCCTTCGCCGCCCTGATGTACGCCTTCGTCACCTCCGACTTCTCGGTGGCCAATGTGGCGGCCAACTCCCACACCGAAAAGCCGATGCTCTACAAGGTGGCCGGAACCTGGGGCAGCCACGAGGGCTCCATGCTGCTCTGGTGCCTGGCTCTGACCGGTTTCGGGGCCGCGGTTGCCGGGTTCCGACGCGGCCTGCCGCTCGGCCTCAAGGCCGTGACGGTCGCCACCCAGGGTGCGGTCGGAACCGTGTTCCTGGCCTATACGGTCTTTGCGTCCAATCCTTTCGCCAGGCTCCTGGACATCCCCATGGAGGGCCGCTCGCTCAATCCGCTACTGCAGGACCCGGCGCTCGCCTTCCATCCGCCCTTTCTCTATGCGGGCTATGTCGGCATGTCGGTGGTGTTTTCCCTGGCGGTGGCGGCCCTGGTGGAGGGGCGGGCAGACGCGGCCTGGGCGCGCTGGGTGCGGCCCTGGACCCTGATGGCCTGGAGCCTGCTGACCGTGGGCATCACGCTCGGAGCCTTCTGGGCCTATTACGAACTGGGCTGGGGCGGCTGGTGGTTCTGGGATCCGGTGGAGAATGCCAGCTTCATGCCCTGGCTGATCGCCACCGCCCTCCTGCACTCTGCCATCGTCACCGAAAAACGCGGAGCCCTGGCCGGCTGGACCGTCTTCCTGGCCCTGGGGGCCTTCACCTTCTCCATGCTGGGGGCCTTCCTGGTGCGCTCAGGCGTGCTCACCAGCGTCCATGCCTTTGCCGTCGATCCCACCCGCGGCGTCCTGCTACTGACCATCCTGGGGGTCACTTCGGGGGCAGGTTTTGCCCTCTTTGCCTGGCGCGCGCCGGCCCTGGCCCCAGGCGGGGTCTTTGCCCCGGTCAGCCGCGAGAGCGCCTTGGTGCTCAACAACATCCTGCTGGCGGCGGCCACCGTGACCGTCCTGCTGGGCACCCTCTATCCCCTGATCCGAGAGGCCGCGACCGGGGAGGCCATCTCGGTGGGGCCGCCCTTCTTCAACCTGACCTTCACCCCGCTGATGGCGGCCCTGCTGATCCTGTTGCCAGCGGGACCCTTGCTGTCCTGGAAACGGGCCGACGCGCTGGGGGTGGCCCAGCGCCTCTGGGTCGCGGCCCTGATCGCGGTGACTTGCGGCCTGCTGGCCTTCGC
>JANPAO010000399.1:0-3776 GCA_031429955.1 Phenylobacterium sp.
CATCGCTTTCCTGCGGGTCTGGAGGACGTCCTGACCGCCTATCGTTGGGGCCGGGACAATGCCTCTCGATTTGGTGCCCCGGCCGGGCGTGCGGCCATTGGCGGGGATTCCATGGGCGGCAACTTCGCCGCCGTGGTGGCCCAGGAGATGAAACGAACTGGCGAGCCTCAGCCTGATCTGCAGCTCCTGATCTATCCCTGCACCGACGTGGCCAGCGAAACCGCCTCCATGACCACCTATGCCGAGGCCTATCCCTTGAGCCGCGCCGTCATGGACTGGTTCATGGGCCACTATATGGGCCCCGAAGACGATCCCGCCGACCCCCGCATCTCACCGATCCAGGCGCAGGATCTCGCAGGCCTTGCCCCGGCCATTGTGGTGACAGCAGGCTTTGATCCCCTGAACGACCAGGGCGAGGCCTATGCCAAGCGGCTGAAAGCGGCTGGCGTGCCCACCCTGTTTCGCTGCTATGATAGCCTGGCCCACGGCTTTACCGCCTTTACCGGCGCGGTTCCCTGCGCCGATGTGGCCTGCCGCGAGATCGCCGGCCTGGTTCGCGACGGCCTGGAAGGACGGATCACCTGATGCGCGCCCTGGTGGTGGAAGACCTCGCCCCTGAGTATGGGGGCTGCGTCCTGAAAGAGATCGCTGATCCCGTGCCCGGGCCTGGCGAAGTGCGGATCGCCGTGCGGGCCGCCGCCGTCAACTTCCCCGACCTGCTGCAGACCCGCGGCGAGTATCAGCACAAACCCGCCCTGCCCTTCATCCCGGGCCTGGAGATTGCCGGCGAGGTCGAGGCCCTGGGGGAAGGCGTGACGGCCTGGCAGGTGGGGGATGCCGTGGTGGGCGGTGCCCGCATCGGCGGCTTCTCCGAGCTGGCGGTGACCCCGGCTGCGGGCCTGCGCGCCAAGCCCGCCAACCTCTCCTTCAGTCAGGCCGCTGGCTATGCCACCGCCTATCTCACCGCCTATGTCTCCCTGGTGCGCCGCGCCCAGGTCGAGCCCGGGGAGTGGGTTCTGGTCCACGGAGCCGCTGGCGGGGTGGGGCTGGCGGCGGACGATCTGGCCCGGCACCTGGGCTGCAAGGTCATCGCCGCCTCGGCCTCCGACGAGAAGCTGGCCATCCTGACCCGCGACTATGCCCCCGACGCCACGGTGAACGTCACCGGCGGCTTCCGTGAGCGGGTCAAGGAGATCACCGGCGGTCGCGGGGCCGACGTGATCTATGACCCTGTGGGGGGCGACGTCTTTGATGAGAGCGTCCGCTGCATCGCCTTCAATGGTCGCATCCTCTCCATCGGCTTTACCTCGGGCCGCCTGCCGGTGCTGCCGGTCAATATGGCCCTGATCAAGGGCTTCTCAGTGATGGGGGTTCGGGCCGGCGAATACGGTCGCCAGTTCCCCGAAAAGGGCCGCGAAAACCTGGCCGCCATCTGGGCCCTGGCGGAGGCCGGCCTTGTCAAACCCCGCGTCGACCACGAGTACCCGCTCTCCCAATGGCGCGAGGCTTTCGAAAGCCTCGCCAATCGCAAGGTGGTGGGCAAGACCATCATCTGCCCAGGGCTCTAGGAAGCGTCCCCATGACCATCGGCAGCGAAGACGAACTGGAAAAGCTGCGGACCGCCGGCAATCTGGTGGCTCGCACGCTCACGGCCATGGGCGCGGCTCTGGAGCCTGGCATTACCACCGAAGAGTTGGACCAGCTTGGCCGGGCCATGCTGGAGCGGGAAGGTGCCCGCTCCGCGCCCGAGATCACCTACGGCTTTCCGGGTGCCACCTGCATCTCGGTAGGGCCGGCGTGCGCCCATGGCATCCCGGACGCCACTGTCATCAAGGCCGGCGACCTGGTGAACATTGATGTCTCCGCCGAAATCGAGGGTTTCTTCGGCGATACCGGCGCCAGCTTTGCCGTGCCCCCCACCTCGCCCAGGATTGAGCGACTGTGCCGCGACGGCCGCCGCGCCATGTGGACCGGCATCCGCGCGGTCAAGCCGGGCAGCAAGCTCAATGAAATCGGCCGGTCCATCGAAGGCTTTGCCCGCAAGAACGGCTACAGTCTGGTGCGCAACCTGGCCTCCCACGGGGTGGGCCGCTCCCTGCACGATGAGCCAGGCGACATCCCCACCTGGTGGGAGCCTGACGATCAGCGCCGTATCACCGAAGGCCTGGTCTTCACCATCGAACCCTTCCTGTCGCTGGGGGCCGACTGGGTCGAGGAACTGGCGGACGGCTGGACCCTGCGCCCACGGGGCGGCCAGCCTACCGTGCAGTACGAACACACCCTGGTGGCGACCTCTCGCGGCCCGGTGGTCCTGACCCTGGCCTGAACCGAGGGCCGATCTTAGGCCAAAGCGCTCTAACGGTTGACATCCCCTGCCCTACCCCGTATTCCCCGCCGCTCGATTTTCGACCCGGAGCCAGTCCCGTGAAGCGCACTTTCCAGCCCTCCCGTCTCGTGCGCGCACGCCGGCACGGCTGGCGTTCGCGTATGGCCACCAAGAGCGGTCAGAAGCTGATCGCCCGTCGTCGTGCCAAGGGCCGCAAGCGCCTGACCGCCTAGCCTTAGGTCCTGGGGCGTCCGCATGACGGACCCCGTCTTTCCCATCGAACATTTGAAGATCCGGCCAGACTTCTTGGCTGCGGCCAAGGCACCGTCCTGCGCCCGTGGGGCCGTGGTGCTGCAGGCTCGTGATCGTGGCGATGCCCTGCCTCTGGTCCGTATCGGCTTTACCGCCACCCGCAAGGTTGGCGGCGCTGTGGTGCGCAACCGGGCCAAGCGTCGCATGCGCCAGGCCGCCCGTGCCTTGGTTCCGGCCCTGGGCAAGCCGGGACATGACTATGTTTTTATCGCCAGAGGCGGCGCACCGACCCGTCCCTGGGCGCGATTGCTTGACGATGTGAAAAGCGCGCTGTTAAGCCTCAGCGCCGAAAGCCCTGCCCCCGCGCCCTCGCGCGCCCCTCCCCCTTCTCTCTGAGCGCGCGCCCCATGCAAGACAACTCGAACCGCAACACGATCGTCTTCGTGGTCTCGGCGATGGCGCTGCTGCTGGTCTACCAGTTCGCGGTCATCGGGCCCCGCGCCAAACAGCGCGAAGCCGAGTTGGCCCGCAACCCTGTCGCGGTCAGTGCCCAGACCCAGGCCCAGAACCTCACCAAGGCTGCCCCCACCGCCGCCGAAGCCCTGGTATCCCGCCAGGAAGCCGCCGCCGCCAGCCCTCGGGTCCCGATCGCCACGCCCGCGCTCTCAGGCTCGGTCTCCCTGCGCGGTGCGCGCCTCGACGATCTCTATCTGCAACAGTACCGCGAGACGGTGGCCAAGGACTCTCCGCCGGTGGAACTGCTCCGCCCCGAGGGTGCCCAGCATGCCCAGTTCGCCGAGTTCGGCTGGGCCGGGGCCAATGTACCGGGCCTGCCCAGCGCCGAGACGCTCTGGACCCAGACCGCCGGCAGCACCCTGGCGCCGGGGGCCCCTATTACCCTGCAGGCCTCCAACGGTTCTGGCCTGACCTTCATCCGGGTGATCTCGGTGGATGACCGCTTCATGTTCATCGTCGCCGACACCGTGGCCAATACCGGGGCTCTGCCGGTCACCCTGGCCCCCTATGGCTCGGTGCAGCGCCAGGGCCTGCCCGCCGACCTCGGCAAGAACTCCATCGTCCATGAGGGTGCTGTGGGGTGGCTGGGCAAGGAACTGCGCCTCATCAAGTTCAAGAAGTGGAGCAAGGAGGGCGGCTCCCAGGTGGAAACCACCGGCGGCTGGGCCGGCATCACCGACAA
>JANPAO010000400.1:0-8424 GCA_031429955.1 Phenylobacterium sp.
GGGGAGGCGGCACAACACTTGACCGGGTCTTAGACTGCGGCACACGGCGGATTCAAGGCAGGGTGAAAATAAATGAGCATGTTCATCTAATGGGTTCGCGCTCTGGATCCAGGCTGGGGCTTAGCCTGATTGGCCTCTCGGCTTTCCGCGGCACATGGTCACATCGCTCGAAAAACGGCGGCCAGCGCCAAAGATTGCCGGCCGACACCCTGGATCGGTCGTGAATGAACGTGATCATGTAACGGCGAAATCAGAGGCGACCACGGCGCAGGAGTCCGATTGGAATACCAGTTCCACCCTCTGCCCTCCCGCACTAGATTGCCGGCATGGAACGCGCATTTGACATCCTGATTCCCGGGGCCCTGCTGGCGGTGACCGTGACCCTGTTCATAGGCCTCTACGCCCTGTTTCGCGGCGGCGAGTTTGGGGCCTCCTACTCCAACAGGCTGATGCGCCTGCGGGTCCTGCTCCAGGCCATTGCGGTGGCCCTGCTGGTGACCGCGGTCTGGTGGCGGCACAGGGGCTAGGCGTGGTCACCCTCAACAGGATCTACACCCGCACCGGCGACCAGGGCACCACCCGCCTGGCCACGGGGGCCAGTGTCAGCAAGGCCTCGCTGCGGGTCGAAACCTATGGCGCGGTGGACGAGACCAATGCCTGTATCGGCCTGGCGAGGCTGCACACGGCCGGTCAGCCGCTGGATGAGGTTCTGGCGCGGTTGCAGAACGAGTTGTTCGATCTGGGGGCTGATCTCTCAACCCCGGCCAAGGCCGGTGAGGCCCCGGGCCAGATGCTGCGGATTCTGGACAGTCAGGTGGGGCGGCTGGAACAGGAGATCGACAATCTCAACAGCGGCCTGCCCGACCTGGCCTCCTTCATTCTGCCCGGCGGCACCCCGGCCGCTGCGGCCCTGCACCAGGCCCGCACGGTGGCACGGCGCGCTGAGCGGGTGGCCGTCGCCCTGATGGAGGCCGGGGAGGAGATCAGCGGCCCGGCCTTCCGATATCTCAACCGACTGTCGGACCTGTTGTTTGTGGCCGCCCGTGCCGCCAACGATCAGGGCCGCGCCGATGTTTTCTGGCAGTCGGGCGCAACACGCTGAGCTGGCGTCAGGGAGCCGGTGGGCCTGCCCCCCGGGCCTTGGCGGCCGCAGCCTTGGCGGCCTCCCGCTGCTTGGGATTGTCGATCACCCGGCCGGTGATGTCGGAAATCAGCACCGGACGGGCGCAGGTCCGACCCCGCCAGTCCCACCAGTTTCCCTCTGCCTCGCAGCGTTGACCAGGGGCGGCCCAGCCCACCTGATAGGCCACCACGGCGGCGGTCGAGAGGGCGAATACCCCCAGAAAAAGCATCATCAGGCGCCGTATCGTTCGGTTCATGTTCGTCGTCTTGCCAGGGTTTGGACGAGCCTAGGCGGCTCATCGGTCAAAAATGGGGCCGGAGTTTGGGACCACCGGCTTGCAATGCGCGTCGGAACCTTTATGCCCCAACCGTCCGATTTTTAGCAATTTGAGGCGTCAGCGAAGCCATGAAGGTGCTCGTCCCCGTAAAGCGGGTGATCGACTACAACGTCAAGGCTCGGGTTAAGCCCGACCAATCCGGTGTGGATCTTGCCAATGTGAAGATGTCCATGAACCCCTTCTGTGAGATCGCGGTGGAAGAAGCCGTGCGCCAGAAGGAAAAGGGCGTCGCCACCGAGGTGGTGGCCGTGTCCATCGGCCCGGCCCAGGCGCAGGAAACCCTGCGCACGGCTCTGGCCATGGGGGCCGACCGCGCGATCCTGATCCAGACCGACCAGGACCCCGAGCCCCTGGCCGTCGCCAAACTGCTGGCCGCGATCATCGGCGAGGAGAGCCCCGACGTGGTGATCATGGGCAAGCAGGCCATCGACGGTGACAACAATGCCACCGGCCAGATGCTGGCCGCCCTGCTGGACTGGCCCCAGGCGACCTTCGCCAACTCCATCGAACTCTCGGCGGGTCACGCCAAGGTCGGCCGCGAGGTCGACGGCGGCATCCAGACCATCGATGTCAGCCTGCCGGCGATCATCACCGCAGACCTGCGCCTCAATGAGCCGCGCTATGCCAGCCTGCCCAACATCATGAAGGCCAAGAAAAAGCCGCTGGATATCAAGGAGGTCGCCGCCCTGGGCGTCGACACCGCCCCGCGCCTGAAGGTCCTGAAGGTCACCGAGCCGCCCAAGCGCGGCGGCGGCATCAAGGTGGAATCGGCGGCTGACCTCGTCACCAATCTCAAGACCGCGGGGGTGCTCTAATGGCCGTTCTCGTTATTGCCGATCATGACAATGCGTCCCTGAAGGACAGCACCCACAAGACCGTCACTGCGGCGCTGGCCCTATCTGGCGACGTGGACGTGCTGGTGGCCGGTTCGGGTGCCAAGGCTGTGGCCGAGGCCGCCGGCAAGATCGCCGGTGTCCGCAAGGTGTTGCTGGCCGAGAGCGACGCCTTGGGCCAGGGCCTGGCCGAGGCGGTGACCGCCGTCATCGTACCCTTGATGGCCGGTTATGACGCCGTCCTGACGCCCGCCACGTCCCAGGGCAAGAATGTCAGCCCCCGGGTCGCGGCCAAGCTGGACGTGGCCCAGATCTCCGAGATCGTCGAGGTGGTGGATGCCTCGACCTTCGTGCGGCCAATCTATGCCGGCAACGCCCTGGAGACCGTGCAGTCCTCCGACGGCAAGAAGGTGATCACCGTGCGCCCCACCGCCTTCAAGGCGGCCGGCGAAGGCGGTTCGGCCACCATCGAAACCCTCGGGGCCGGCGACGGCGCCCCCAAGACCAAGTTCGTCGACCAGCAACTGGTGAAGTCGGAACGTCCCGAGCTGGCCGGGGCCAAGATCGTCGTCTCCGGCGGTCGGGCCATGGGCTCGGCCGAGGAGTTCCAGCGGGTGATCGATCCCCTGGCCGACAAGCTGGGTGCCGCCATCGGTGCCAGCCGCGCGGCGGTGGACGCGGGCTACGCCCCCAACGACTACCAGGTCGGCCAGACCGGCAAGGTGGTGGCCCCGGAACTCTATGTCGCCATCGGCATCTCCGGCGCCATTCAGCACCTGGCCGGGATGAAGGACTCCAAGATCATCGTGGCCATCAACAAGGACGCCGACGCCCCGATCTTCCAGGTCGCCGACTTTGGCCTGGTGGCGGACTACAAGGTGGCTGTGCCAGAGCTGATGGACGCCCTGACGGCGGCTGGAAAGTAGTCGACCAAGGCGTTTGGTACTCAAAAGAGGGGGCGGTCCTGCGGGGCCGCCCTTTTTTCGTTGAGGCTCGAGGCTGTCGCGGCGCGCAACTGTGGTGGCGTGCTCAGGGCACCGTCCACCAGGGCCTTGTTAGACGACCACCTCAGTCAGGGGTGCAATGGCACTGATACTGGCTGCAGGCGAGGCCCTGGCCGTCTCTAGATCGTAGCGGGTCTGCAGGTTCATCCAGAATTGGGCGGAGGGACCAAACAGCCGCTCCAGACGCAGGGCGGTGTCGGCCGTGATCGAGGTTTGGCCCCGCACCAGCTTCTCAATCCGGGGCCGGGCAATCTGCATCCGGCCTGCCACCCGCCCGGCCGTCAGGCCGTGCGGCTTGATGAACTCTTCCAGCAGGATTTCGCCGGGATGCACCGGGGATAGTGGTTCGGGCGTCATGGTGGGCTCCTTTGGCGCTAGTGATAGTCGACGAACTCAACCTCAGCTGGACCAGAAGCTGTCCAGACAAACACCAGCCGAAACTGATCATTCACCCGGATCGAGACCTGACCCCGCCGATCACCTGACAAGGCCTCCAACCGGTTGCCCGGCGGAAAACGAAGCTCAGCCAGCTCCACCGCTGCATTCAGCATCTCAAGCTTGCGCTTTGCCGCTCGGATCAGGTCAGCTGGAAACCGCTTACCCGGAGCCACGCCGTCAAAGATCGCGCGAGCTCGGTCGTCCTTGAAGCTTTGGATGGCCATGACCGTCTGGTGTGATGCTGTGATATGTGTATCGCGAAGAGATACGAATTGTCAAGGTGATCGTGTCGGAACGGGATATGCTTGGCGTATCCTGTGCGACCTCCTTGTCGCCGTTCCGACTCCCGAGCGCCGGTCGCGACTGCGCACCTTTCGAGGTGTCGCTATTTTGATTGCACTCGCGCGCATCCAACGCTATCTCTCGTTTCGCTGCATGTGAGTGCATCGAAATTGAGCACTGGGAGGAGCGCCTTATGACTGGGACACCCGCCACCGCAGATGCAGATCAGGGCCACTACGTCCTTGGCGAAATGCTGCGCCCTATGTTGACCAATGCCATGGGATCGGCCGTCGAGATATTCGATACCAAGGGCCCTGAGGGCGCGGGTCCGCCTCCGCACACCCATGCCTGGGAAGAAATCTATGTGGTCCTCTCAGGAGAGCTGGACGTTACTGTGTCGGGCAGGACTACGCGGCTGGGACCGGGCGGCTTCGCCCATGTGCCCGCCAACACCCCGCATGGCTACCGCAACATCACCGACGCTCACTTCCTCACCATCGTCACAAGGGGCAACGCCGCTAAATTCTTCAAACAGGTGTCGATGGAGGTTGAAATGAACCCGCCTGACATCGCCGGAGTCTTGCGGGTCGGTGCCAGCCACGGGATCACCTTCCTGACATGAGCGCGACGCGCCGTTACGTCAGTCCAAAGCGGGAGGCGCAGGCGGCAGCCACCCGACGCGCGATTCTTGAAGCCTTTGCCGCCCAGTTGTCTGAGCCCGGGCGAGACACCCTTTCGCCCAGCGACGCCGCCGGGCGGGCGGGGGTCTCGCTGCGAACGGTTCACGTTCATTTTCCCAATGAGGCCAGTCAGATCGCGGCCCTCGGGGAGTGGTTCGACAACGTCCTCTATCCGCAGGGCGTGGTTCTGGCCTCGGGGCCAGATGATCTGCCACGCTACTTCCACGACATTCACGAGATGGCGTTGAAGCACCCCCTCAGCCGGGTCCTGTTGTCGGACAAGGCCCTGTGGCGCGAAATCCGCCAGCGGCGCCGCGTTACACGCCTGGATGCCATCCGGCGCGCCGTCGCGGCGATTGGTGCCCCGCCTGAAGCAACGGCCGACGCCACGGCCATGCTGCTGAGCCTGTCGGGCGCTGACGCATCCTGGCCCCTGTATGATCATGGATTGCCGCTGGAGCGCATCCCCGCTGTGATTGCCAACACAGTCGAACTCATCGTCAACCAGCTCCGCGCGAAGGTTTGAGGGTAGGGGGTTATCGAAAGGAGGACGAACGGCCCGCCCATCTCTCCACCGTAGAGCGTCTGCGCCTCAATCGCCGCGTTTTGCTCGAACCCTACCAAACAATCCCCACATCATAGGCGGTGGTCGCCTCATCCTTGGTCACCAGGCCAAGACCTAGCCTCCGGGCCTGAGCCACAAGGATCCGATCCCAGGGGTCGCGGTGATGAAGGGGGAGTTGGGCCGCCTGCCACGCGTCATCCACCGAGATGTCGAGAAACCGAAGGCCGAGCCTCGGCAAGGCTTGGGGCATGTTGCTGGGCATACGCTGGAGCGCGGTGTCTGTGCCGCGCAGGCGCTGTTCCCGACGCTTGATGTCGATCTCATAGACGCTGACGGCACTCACCCAGACCTCGTCGGCATCTTCGATGGCAAGCTTGGCCTTCGGCGTCAGCCGGGCAGGCTCGATCAGCCACCACATCAGCGCGTGGGTATCGAGGAGTAGGTTCACGACTGGTAGAACGTGTCCTCGTCGCGCGATTGGGCGGTTTCGATGAACACTGGATCAGGTGCCGCGAAGAGGTCGGGGTCCTCCAGCGGGCCTAGATGCGCCCAGGCCCCGGCGACCCGCTTCTTCTTTTGGGTTTGCGCACAGAGGGTCAAGACAACGATGGGCTTTCCAGCCCTTGCCAGCACGATTTCCTCGCCGGCCTCGGCGCGCGCCACAAGCTCGGAGAGCTTACCCTTGGCCTCTGCGATATTGAACTGGGTGGTCATTCGGCCATTCTACCAGGAAACGTCGATTGGTCCAACTTGATGGTCCAACCGCTCCCGGCACATGCTTCCCCACGCCAGCCCCGCTCTGCACCGCGTCCCCGCCGACACAGAGAGAACCCACGCTTCGCTGCGGCGCAGCAAAATGCTTGGCGGGTCAGGTCGCCATTGTGTTATGGAACCGTCGCAGATTGGTCGTGGCCACCGGGCCGCGCGCGTTGAAGGCGTTTCGGCATGGTGGAAATCAAAACAGTCGGCGTCATCGGCGCAGGTCAGATGGGTTCGGGCATTGCCCATGTCGTGGCCCTGGGCGGCTATGACGTGCTGCTGCACGATGTGGCACCCGATCGAATCGAAGCCGGCCTGGCCCAGATCCGCCGCAACATGACCCGCCAGGTGGTCCGGGGGATTATCACCCAGGAGGCCATGGATGCCGGCCTTGCCCGCATCGTCGCCGCGCCGGAACTGCAGACCCTGGGGACCGTTGACCTGGCCATCGAGGCCGCCACCGAGAACGAGGAGGTCAAGAAGTCGATCTTCAAGGCCCTGACCCCCTATCTGGGTCCTGCCACCCTGCTGGCCTCCAACACCTCCTCCATCTCCATCACCCGCCTGGGGGCGGCCTCCGACCGGCCCGGCCGGTTCATCGGCCTGCACTTCATGAACCCGGTGCCGCTGATGAACCTGGTGGAGATCATTCGCGGCATCGCCACCGACGCGCCCACCTATGAGACCGCCGTCAACTTCGCCAAGTCCCTGGGCAAGACCACCGCCAATGCCGAGGACTTCCCGGCCTTCATCGTCAACCGCGTGCTGGTGCCGATGATCAATGAGGCGATCTATACCCTCTATGAAGGCGTCGGCACGGTGGACGCCATCGACACGGCCCTGAAGCTGGGGGCCAACCACCCCATGGGGCCGCTGGAGCTGGGGGACTTCATCGGCCTGGACACCGTCCTGTCGATCATGAACGTCCTCTATGAGGGCCTGGCCGACTCCAAGTACCGGCCCTGCCCCCTGCTGGTGAAATATGTCGAGGCCGGCTGGCTGGGTCGCAAGACCGGTCGCGGCTTCTACGACTATCGCGGCGACACCCCGGTCCCGACGCGCTGATTTTGGCGTTTACGCCCGCCGCGTGACGCGACACAAGGGCGGCTCGCAAGACCCCAATCTGGAGCCGCCGAAATGTCCGAAGCCAACGTCGACTACATCATCGTGGGCGCGGGTTCCGCCGGTTGCGTCCTGGCCAATCGGCTGAGTGCTGACACCGCCAATCAGGTGCTGTTGCTGGAGGCTGGCGGCGATGATCGTCCCACCAAGGAACCCAGTCAGTTCCTGTCCAACCTGATGATCCATGTGCCGGTGGGCTATGCCCAGACCCTGAAGGATCCCAAGGTCAACTGGCTCTACCCCACCGAGGCCGATCCGGGCACCGGGGGGCGGGTGCATGTCTGGCCGCGCGGCAAGGTGCTGGGGGGGTCGTCCTCCATCAATGGCCTACTCTATATCCGGGGTCAGCACGCCGACTATGACGGCTGGCGGCAACTGGGTTGCGAGGGCTGGGGCTGGGATGATGTCCGTCCCTATTTCCTGCGATCCGAACATCAGGAACGCGGCGCCGGAGCCCACCATGACGTGGGCGGCCCCCTGAACGTATCGGACGTGACCCAGGGCCATGAGGTGTCTGACGCGGTGGTGGAGGCCTGTGTCGAGGCCGGGATTCCCCGCAACCCTGACGTCAATGGCGAGAGCCAGGAGGGGGTCAGCTACTATCAGCTCACCGTCAAGAACGGGCAGCGCTGCTCGGCGGCAGTGGCCTATCTGCATCCGGCCATGGGCCGCGCCAATCTGAGCGTGGAAACCCGCGCCCTCACCACCAGGGTGATCTTCGAGGGCAAGCGCGCGGTGGGGGTCGAGTACCTGCAGAACGGCATCCGCAAGATCGCCAAGGCCCGCCGCGAGGTCGTGCTGGCCGGTGGCGCGATCAATTCACCCCAACTGCTGCAACTCTCAGGGATCGGGCCTGGCGAACTGCTGCGCGATCACGGTATCGAGGTGATCGCCGACCTGCCCGGCGTGGGCGAGAACCTGCAGGACCACTATGTCATGGCGGTCACCTATCGGCTGAAGGCCGGGACGGTCAGCGTCAATGAACTGACCAAGGGCCCGCGCTTTCTGGGCGAGGTGCTGAAGTACGCCTTCCAGCGCAAGGGCCTGCTGACCCTCTCCGCCGCCCATGTGGCGGCCTTCTGCAAGTCGCGGCCGGATCTGGCGGGCCCCGACATCCAGTTCCACATCCTGCCAGCCTCACAGAACCTGGAAAAGGCGGTCACCGAGGGCAAGATGGAGCTGGACAATGCGCCGGGCCTGACCATCGCGCCTTGCCAGGTACGGCCCGAGAGCCGCGGCACGATCCGCATCAAGTCGGCCGACCCCACCATCTATCCAGCC
>JANPAO010000401.1:0-5279 GCA_031429955.1 Phenylobacterium sp.
TCAACGCGGTCCTGCGGGCGCTTGGGGCCGGCCATCGAGGGCACGACGCTGGCCATGTCCAGCTCCAGGGTGTCGGTGAACACCGGGTCCGGATCGGTCGGCTCGCGCCACATACCCTGGGCCTTGGCGTAGGCCTCGACCAGCGCGACGCGGTCGGCGGCGCGATTGGTGGCGGTCAGATAGTCGATGGTGGCCCGGGTTACGGGGAAGAAGCCGCAGGTGGCGCCATACTCCGGGGCCATGTTGGCGATGGTCGCCTGATCTTCCAGGGTCATGTTGGCCAGGCCGGGGCCATAGAATTCCACGAACTTGCCCACCACGCCCTTCTTGCGCAGCATCTGGGTGACGGTCAGCACCAGGTCGGTGGCGGTGGCGCCCTCCGGCAGGGCGCCGTCCAGGCGGAAACCGATGACCTCCGGGATCAGCATCGGGATCGGCTGGCCCAGCATGGCCGCCTCGGCCTCGATGCCGCCCACGCCCCAGCCCAGCACCGCCAGACCGTTGATCATGGTGGTGTGGCTGTCGGTGCCGACCACGGTGTCCGGATAGGCGACTTCCTGGCCTTCGTCCGAATTGGTCCAAACGGTCTGGGCCAGGTATTCCAGGTTCACCTGGTGGCAGATGCCGGTGCCGGGGGGGACGACGCGGAAATTGTTGAAGGCCGAGGAGCCCCAGCGCAGGAAGCGATAGCGCTCGATATTGCGCTCATACTCGCGCTCGACATTCTCGCCGAAGGCCTTGGCGGTGCCGAAATAGTCCACCATCACCGAGTGGTCGATCACCAGGTCCACTGGGTTCAGCGGATTGATCTTCTCAGGATTGGCGCCGAGGTGGGTCATGGCATCGCGCATGGCGGCCAGGTCAACGACGGCGGGGACGCCGGTGAAGTCCTGCATCAGGACCCGGGCCGGGCGGAAGCTGATCTCGTGCTCCACCGACCCCTTGTTCACCAGCCAGGCGGCCAGGGCGGAAAGGTCTTCTGGACCCACCGACAGGCCGTCCTCGTTGCGGAGCAGATTTTCCAGCAGCACCTTCATGGAGGCCGGCAGGCGCGAAACGCCCGAAAGTCCGGCTTCCTCAGCGGCGGGAAGGCTGTAGTAGACATAGGTCTTGTCGCCCACCGTCAGTTCGCGGCGGGTCTTCAGGCTGTCGAGCGACGCCATATAAGGGATCCTTCCTCTGTTCACGGCCGCTTCAGCACCGCTTCGGGGATCGCGCGCATTTCGAGACGGACACACAGCGTCCGACCCTGCGCCGCGTACGCCCCCCAAGGCGGCGTCGGCCGCGGGCGTCATAACCCCTGGCTGGGCTCACGTCCATGCAGTGGCGGGCGCAGCGGTATGATCTCTCAACTGAGTCTGGAAAACCTGGCGATCTGTCGAGGCGGACGGACGCTGTTTGCCGGCTTGAGCCACACCCTGACGACGGGCCAGGCCCTGGCCCTGACCGGGCGCAATGGGGCCGGCAAGACCAGCCTGCTGCGGGCCATTGCCGGCCTGGTGGCGCTCGAGACCGGGCAGGTGGGATTTGGTGGCCTGGACCCCGCTGAGGCCCGCGCCGGGGGCCTGCACCTCATTGGTCATCTGGAGGGCCTGAAACCCGGTCGCACCGCCGGCGAGGAACTGACCTTCTGGCGCCGGTGGTTGGGGGGTAGCTCGGGTGCCTTTGAGTCCGCCGTTGTCACCCTGGAGCTTTCGACCCTGCTGGACCTGGAGGTTCGGAGGTTGTCGGCGGGTCAGAGGCGACGACTGGCCCTGGCCCGATTGCTGGCCGCGCCTCGTCCCCTGTGGCTGTTGGATGAGCCCCTGAGCCCGCTGGACGCCGGCTGGCGCGAGCGGCTTGGCCAGATCATGGCGGGCCACCTGGCCGGCGGCGGTCTGATTGTCGCGGCGGTTCATGACCCCCTGCCGATCCCGGCGATCACCCTGGAGATCGGGTCGTGAGCCGGGCAGGTGCGTTGCTGGCCCGTGAGGTGGCCCTGGCCTGGGGCAAGGGTGGCGGCCCCTTGGTGACCCTGGGCTTCTATGTCGGGACCGCGACCCTGCTGCCGCTGGCCACCGGACCCGAGCCCGCGCGACTGGCGGCCATTGCCACGGGCATGGCCTGGGTGGCCCTGGCCCTGGCGGCTCTGCTTTCCCTGGAGCGGCTGTTTGAGCGGGACTTCGAGGACGGGGCGCTGGACCTGATGGTGTTGTCGCCGGTGCCCCTGGAGCTGGTCTGTGCGCTCAAGTGCCTGGGGCAATGGATCGCCACCGGTGCGCCCCTGGCCCTGGCAGCGCCCCTTGCCGCCATCGGGCTCGGGGCCAAGCCAGAGCTGGTGCCGCTGATCCTTGCCTGCGCCCTGGTGGGGGGCCTGGCCTTTGCCTTTACCGGCGGGATCGGGGCGGCCCTGAGCCTGGGAGCCAGACGGGGCGGTTTGCTGACCGCCGTGATCGTCCTGCCGCTGTTTGTGCCACCGGTGATCTTTGGCGGGGCCGCCCTGGACGCCTTTGCGAGCGGCCTGCCCTGGCAGGCGGGACTGGCGCTGCTGGGGGCCTATACGGCAGCAGCCGTGGCGCTGGGGCCCCTGGCCATGGCGGCGGCCTGTCGCAACGCCCTGTCATGAGGCCCTGGCTTGCTCCCGGCGGCGGCGAGGTCTAATTCGCCAGCATGATACCGGTCCCCGCCTTCTTGTCCAATCCGGAGCGCTTCATGGCGTTCTCTCGCTGGGCAGCCCCGATGTTCGGCATCGTGGCGGTGCTCTTGGCCCTGGTGGGCCTGTGGCTGGGCTTTGCCGCGCCGGAGGACTACCAGCAGGGCGACACCGTGCGGATCATGTTTGTCCATGTGCCCGCCGCCTGGCTGAGCATGTTTGTCTATGCCTGCCTGGGGGGCGCGAGTTTCCTGTCCCTGGTGTTTCGTCACGCGCTCGCCGATGCCGCAGCCAAGGCCGCCGCGCCGTTGGGGGCCGCCTTCACGGTCCTGGCCCTGGCGACGGGGTCGCTCTGGGGCCGCCCGATGTGGGGGGCCTGGTGGGTATGGGACGCCAGGCTGACCTCGGTCCTGGTGCTGCTCTTGTTTTACCTAGCCTATATGGCCCTGCGGGCCTCCCTGGATGACGAGGCCAAGGCGGCGCGGGCCGGGGCGATCCTGGCCCTGGTGGGGGTGGTAAACCTGCCGATCGTCCACTGGTCGGTGAACTGGTGGAACACCCTGCACCAGGGGGCCTCGGTGTTCCGCAAGGGAGGACCCACCATGACCGTCGACTATCTCTATCCGCTGCTGTTGATGAGCCTGGCCTTTATGGCCGCCTTCGGCGCACTCTGGCTGGTACGGATCCGTGGCGAGGTCTGGCGCCGCCGGGCCGAGGCTGCAGCCCTTCGGGCCGCGAGGCGTTGAGCATGTTGGACCTGGACCCCGGCCCCTATGGGGCCTTCATCTGGCCGGCCTACGGTCTGACCGCCCTGGTCTTTGCCGGCATGATCGCCGCCAGCCTGAGCCACGCCCGCCGCTGGCGACGGAAGGCCCAGGCCCACCAGCCAGATCTCGCGGCGTGAACCGGGGGCTGGCCTTTCTGCCGCTGGCAGCCCTGGTGGCCTTGGCCCTGTTGTTTGGGCTGTTTGCCCTCAAGCACGACCCCAATGTCAAACCCCAGGCCCTGGTGGGAAGGCCGGTTCCCGATCTGACCCTGCCGCGCCTGGACAACGGCCGGCCCCAGGCTCTTCGCCAGGCGGTGCAGGGGCCGTTGCTGATCAATGTCTTCGCCTCCTGGTGTGCCCCCTGTGAGGTCGAGCATCCGGTGCTGGTGGCCCTCAAGGCCCAGGGGGTGCCGGTGGTGGGGATCGCCTACAAGGACGCGCCCGACAATACCAAGGCCTTCCTGGCGCGGCTGGGGGACCCCTATCGGAGCCACCTGGTGGACCGTGATGGCCGGGCCGGGATCGAGCTGGGGGTGACCGGGGTGCCGGAGACTTATCTGGTGGCGGCGGACGGCATCATCCTGGCCAAACACACCGGCCCCTTGAGCCCGGCAGATGCCCAGGCCCTGTGGGCAAAGGCTGGCCGTTAACCCTGTATTGACCCTAGCTGGGCCATGACAATCGCCGCGCATTAACCATAAGGCGGCGACGTGGCGACCCCGATCCGACGCGACTTTCCGCCGACCGCCCAGGCACCTTCGGTCGCCCGCAACCTGGGGCAGCGGGCCTTCTTTGACGCCGCCCTCGGCCAGGCGCCTGCAAGGCTTGCCGCCACTGAAACCCCGGCCCGGCCCATGCCAACAGGACGCATCCCAACACATCTGCCAGCCGAGCCGCCGGAGAAGATTCTGCGCCCGGGATCGCTGTTGGACATCCGGGTTTAGAGTCAGGCGCTCTTCTTGCTCTTCTTGTCCTTCTTGACCTTGGGCTTCTTGGCCTTGGGGGGTTTCTCGGCCTTGGGCGGCTTGGGCACTGGAGCTTGGCCAAGGGTTTCGCCTGCCGCGATCAGATCGCGCAGGGTTGCCACCAGGGCGTCTCGCTTGCTCGAAGACAAGAGTTTCAGCAGGCGGGCGTCCACCTGAGCCATCTTTGGCCTGGCAGATTCCAGCGTCACGCGGCCCGCCTCGGTGAGGTGGACGGCATTGGCGCGGGCATCGGTGGCCGAGCGCTGGCGCTCTAGCAGGCCCTTGGTGATCATGCGGGCGGCCATGTCGGCCAGGGTCGAGCGGTCGATGCCGGTGATCCGCACCAGATCGGTCTGGGTCAGACCCTCCTGGGCCTCCACCGCTGACAGCACCGCAAACTGCCGCTGGGTCGGCCCGTCGCCGGCGAAGGTCTCGGCATAGATGTCGAGGGATAGCTGCAGGGCTCGGTGCAGCAGATGGCTGGGGGATCTATCCAGGGACGGTAGCCCACCCGACTTGCCCGACTTTACCTTGGCCATGGCCTACCTCCCCCAACGGCTGCCTGCGTTGGAGCGACCAAATATAGTCCGTTCGCGTCGTTTTGACGACAGTGATCGGCCGGCAGCTATTCGATAGGCGGGACCGGGGGAACCTCGTCGACCTTGGCGTATTGCATCATCAGCGGCACCTGGGAGAGGCCAAACAGGATGTGGATGACCGAGAGGCCGGGGAATCGGAACAACACCCAGGTCTCGTCGGGCTGGGTGCGCCAGATGAACTCGTTCAGCAGGGCCACAGCGAGGAAGAAAAACCCGTAGCGCCAGGTCAGCTTGCGCCAGCCCTCGTCGGGCATCTGGATGGCCTTGCCCAGCAGAATCTTCAGCGGGCTCTTTCTCAGCATCATGCCGCCGATCAG
>JANPAO010000402.1:0-2539 GCA_031429955.1 Phenylobacterium sp.
GCTGACTTTGTCACCGATCGGGACGTTCGGTTCGATGCCGGGATGATGGCACGCAAGATCGCCGCAGCCACAAAGTCCTATGACGCCTGTCCCGCTCACCACCTGGCCGAGACTCACTTCGGCGACGCCATCTTCGCCAACATGATCATGGTAGGCTTTGCCTGGCAGAAGGGCCTGATCCCGATCTCAAGCCGGGCGATCTATCGTGCCATCCGCCTGAACGGGGTGCAGACCGAGGCCAATCTCCAGGCCTTCGAGCTGGGCCGCCGGGTGGCCCATGACCCGAGCCAGAGAGGCCAGGCCGAGGCCGACGTTCCGACGCCGGAGACCCTGCCCCTGGCCGAGCTGATCACTCACCGCGCACACGAGCTGAGCGCCTATCAGAACCCCGCCTATGCCAAACGCTTTCTCGACCGCGTGGAGCAGGTCGCCCGGGCCGAGGCCACCTTCGGCTCGGAGACCCTGACCCGGGCCGTGGCGATCAATCTCTACAAGCTGATGGCCTATAAGGACGAGTACGAGGTGGCGCGGCTCTATTCCGACGGACGGTTTGCCGCAGAACGCGCCGCCACCCTCAAGGGCGGCAAGGCCAAGGTCTGGCTGGCTCCACCGGTCATCGCGCCCAGGGATGCCGAGGGTCGTCCGAAGAAGGTCGCCTTTGGTGGCTGGATGCTGGAATGGGGCTTTCCGATCCTGGCCAAGCTCAAGGGCCTGCGGGGCACCGGGCTGGATCTGTTTGGCTACAGCGACGAACGCAAGATGGAGCGGGGCTTGATCACCGCCTACGAGGCGGGCCTTGACCGGCTGCTGTCAGGCCTCGCTGCCGAAAACCTACCCCTGGCGGTCGAGATCGCACAGATCCCCCAGCAAATCCGCGGCTATGGCCACATCAAGGACGCTTCGGTCGCCGCAGCACAGATCCAAGAAACCAGTCTCTGGGTCAAGTGGGGTTAGGGTCTGGCGGCTGAGCGCTCGCTCAGCAGGGCGCGTTCAAGGCCCGTCTCGCCCGCCGCGCGGGCGGCGGCGATCAAGGTCAGGTCGATGACGTCGCGCTGGGCGTGACTACCGCCGAACATGTGGGCGCGATTTCGGACGGCGCGGAGGTCTTCGATGGCCTCGGCGAAACGGCCCTGGCCAAGGGCGCGCAGGGCGCGGGCTACCGGCAGGCCAACCTGCGCGCTCATCATGGCATTGTCGCCGGCGCCGGCCGCAGCAGCCTCAAGGGCGGTGATCAGGGCCGTCGCGGAAGCCTCACGACCGGCCCCCACATAGGCCATCATCGCGTGCACATCATCGAATGCCGAGAGACCGGCACCGCCGTTGCGGTCATAGGCCTGCGCCAGGTCGGCGAATCTCTGGCCGGTCTCCGCCCCTTCCAGCTTCAGGCGCCATAGCAGGGCGGCGGCATCCAGCAGGTCAAAGGCCATGATGGAGCCCGCCCCGAAGATCGGGCCGTCATAGAGCTCCAGGACCGCGTCTGTGTCCCCCAGACCCAGGTGGAACAGGGCCAGATGCCACCAGTTGTGGACCGCAAACAGGCTGTCGGCCTGCCAGGCGGTGTTCTCGCGAGTCATCCAGCCGATGCCGTCGGCGCGAAGATCCTGCATCTCCATGACGTGGGCCACGGCGTGCTGGGCCCAGGCATTGCGGGGTTCCAGGGCGACAGCCTCCCGTCCCGCCGCCTCGGCCCGGCCATAGTGGCCGGTCTCTTCCAGGCCAAAGGCCAGCATCCCCAGCACCGCGTGATAGTTGGGCGTCTGCTGTGACCAGGACGGCAGGGCGCGCGCAATGCGGTCGCGCAGCATGCGGCTGTCACCCCGCAGGAAATCCGTCAATTGCCCCGCCTGCAGGGCCACGCCATCCAGGGGATGGGCGATGGAGACATCCTCCAGAATGCGTCCGGCCTCGGCAATCTGACCCTTGGCGAGGCAGAAAGCGGCAGCCGCATGCCCCCGCTCGCGGTCGGTGGCCGGCAGGTTATGTGCGGCGCGCGCAGCCGCTGCGCCCATGGCTGCGACGCCGGGCGAGGTTCCGATCGACAGCATATCGGCCTTGAGCACATGGGCCATGACGAAGGTCGGGCTGTCGGCGATCGCCGCCTCCAGCAGCGGCAGCGGCGCGCCATGCAGGCAGTGATAAAGATCCACGGCTTGGCGATAGGCCTCAGCGGCCCTGGGGCTGGCTCCGGTCAGGGGCAGGCCTGCGGTATCTGTCTCGGCCATCGGGTGATCCTCTCGCAACGCTCCAGACATTGTGGCGTGGGCACCGCCTTTTGCCCATGACCCTGTCAGAGCAGTTGGCCTCCCGCCCCGCATCGGTTACCCACCAAACCATGGCGGACTTCGATTTCGACGCGGTGGTGGTGGGGGCAGGGGCCGTTGGCTTGGCCTGTGGCTATGGCCTGTCCCGACGGGGCCTTGTGGTGGCGGTCCTCGAGGCCGGTCCGATCATCGGCGAGGGCGTCTCAGCGCGCAATTCCGAGGTGGTCCATGGCGGGCTCTACTACGCTACCGGCTCGCTGAAGGCCCGGCTCTGTGTC
>JANPAO010000403.1:0-2884 GCA_031429955.1 Phenylobacterium sp.
GCGCCCATGGCGTGACCTTTGAACTGAGCGCCGGGGTCGAGAGCCTGACCGGCGTCGGCGGCAAGGTCACCGGGGTGAAGCTCGCCGACGGTCGGGTGATCGCCGCCGATGTGGTCCTGGTGGGGGTGGGTGCCAAGCCCAATGACGAGATCGCCGCTGCTGCGGGTCTCGCCACGACCCGGGGCGTGGTGGTGGACCTGGAAGCCCGTACCTCCGATTCCGACATCTTCGCCATCGGCGATGTCACCAGCCGGCCCCTGCCGCACTATGACCGGATGTTCGGCCCCGAAAGCGTGCCCAGCGCCCTGGAACAGGCCAAGCAGGCCGCCGCCGCCATCACCGGTCGCCCGGCGCCTGCGCCCGAAGTGCCGTGGAACTGGTCGGATCAGTATGATCTGAAACTGCAGATCGCCGGCCTGCCCTTCGATGCCGATCAGGTGCTGGTGCGCGGCGACCCGGCCTCCGGCAAGTTCGCCATCTTCCATCTGAAGGGCGACCAGGTCCAATGTGTCGAGGCGGTGAATTCACCGCCGGAATACATGATGGGCCGCCAGCTAATCGGGAACCGCAAGCCCGTCGCACTCGACAGACTTGCAGACCCATCCATTTCCATGAAAGAGGTCGCCGCCTGACGCGGTGAAGGGGAGTTTATGGCCAAGGTCACCTATATCGAACACAATGGCGCCGAGCACGTCCTGGACGTGAAGACCGGCCTGACGGTTATGGAAGCCGCCGTGAAGAACAATGTCCCAGGCATTGACGCCGACTGCGGCGGTGCCTGTGCCTGCGCCACCTGCCATGTCTATGTGGACGGTGCCTGGCAATCCAAGACCGGCAGCAAGTCGGCCATGGAAGAGTCCATGCTGGACTTCGCCGAGAACGTCGAAGCCAATAGCCGGCTGGCCTGCCAGATCAAGGTCACCGACGAGCTGGACGGCCTGGTGGTCCGCCTGCCCGAGAGCCAGCACTAGGGCCGATTCCCCCTCCAGATGCTCCCCTCCTTGGGGAGCTGGGCGCCCAAAGGGCCGTCTGAGGGGGACTTTGACTCTTGTTTGGGATGCAGGTGTCGCCTACGGCGATCCCCCTCCGTCTCGTCGCTGCGCGCCGCGCGTTCGTCGCGGTGATCGACAAATCGTTGTCGATCACATTCGCCCCGCAAGCGCGGGACGACGCGCCTCACCCCCCACATCGGCCTGCGGCCTGGGGGAGGATCTGATTGTGCCCTCCCTCCCCGAACGTCATCGTCGGGCCTCGTCCCGACGATCCATGATCTCCGTGTCTGGGGGAAGGGTGCGACGGTGCCGCTGTGGGTCCCTGCGCGGCCACGGAGATCATGGATCCTAGGCACAAGGCCTAGGATGACGGACGGGGTTGGCTGAATGTGCGCTGAGATTTAAGTGTTCATTTCTTGTTTCTCTACGGGGCCTCCCTGCGTCAGGTGGCCCAGGACCCGGGCATGCCCCACTATGTCACCCTCATGGCCTGGCAGAGACGCGACCCCGACTTCGCCAAGATGCTGGACTGGGCCCGGTCGGAGGGGCGTTCGGAACTGGGGGCTAGGAAGGTGGAGCGTGTTGATTTGCTGGTGGCGGCGCGCTCCGGCAAGGCTGTCATCCCGGAAAGGCGAAGCCTTGTCCGGGACCTATAGGCGCGGGGTTCACAGGATAGATCTGTGAGTCTGGGTCCCGGTCTTCCGCGTGGCGCGGAAACCGGGATGACAGCGCGCGGGGCGATGCGCCGACCAGGGCTAGGCGCTCACCATCACCTGCTTGGCGTTGCGGGCCAGCACCGCCTCGGCCTGCTTCATGATGTTGGCCACCATCTGGGCGCAGGTGGGGATGTCGTGGATCAGGCCCTGGCTCTGGCCCACGGTCCACAGGCCGTCATCGACATTGCCGCTGGCATAGACCCGCTCGCGGGCGCGGACCCCGGCCACCAGGTGGCGGACATCCTCGATGGTCTTGGTGCTGTCCTGCTGGATCTGCACCACCTCCATGGAGACCGAGTTCTTGGCCACCCGGCTGGTGTTGCGCAGGGTGCGGTTGGTGAGCAGGGTGTCGATCTCGGTATTCTCGACGATCTTGCGCTTCACGTTCTCATGGATGGCGGCCTCGGTGGTGGCCATGAAGCGAGTGCCCATATTGATCCCGTCGGCGCCCAGGGCCAGGGCCGCGGCCAGGCTGCGACCGTCGGCCATGCCGCCTGAGGCGATCACCGGGATGTCCACGGCGTCCACCGTGGCTGGCAGCAGGACGATCAGGCCGACATCGTCCTCGCCGGGGTGACCGGCGCACTCAAAGCCGTCGATGGAGATGACATCCACCCCCAGGCGGGCGGCGGTGACGGCGTGGCGGACCGAGGTGCATTTGTGGATCACCCGCACCCCGGCGGCCTTGAAGTCGGGCAGGTGCTCGATGGGACTGCGGCCGGCGGTTTCGACGATGGTGATGCCGGTCTCGATGATCACCCGGCGATACTCGTCATAGGGAATGGGGTTGAAGGACGGCAGTAGGGTGAGATTGATGCCGAAGGGCTTGTCGGTGAGGTCGCGGCAACGCTGGATCTCGGCCTCCAGCTCTTCGGCGGTGGGGGACATGTGGGCCACCAGGAAGGCCAGGGCCCCCGCATTGGCCGCCGCCGCCACCAGGGGCGCGGCCCCCAGGCCGGTCATGCCGCCCATGACGATGGGCGTCTCGACACCGAACATCTCGGTGATCTTGGTCTTGATCATGCTTCCAACCCCAATTGCGTTTCTCGTTGCTCCCAGACTAGGGCGGGTTGCGACGGCAAGTCATCAACTCTCCGCGCGCACCTCGATCCGAGGGGTCGGCATTGCGCTTGCGACCCCCGCGCCGTAATCGTCCCCGGCCATTTGCACGGGGAC
>JANPAO010000404.1:0-5567 GCA_031429955.1 Phenylobacterium sp.
CTGGCACCAGGGCGTTTGGACGGCTTAGCCTATGGTGCAAGCTGGCGGCGGCTCAATCATGTGGCAGGCCTGCCCCGAACGTGATCTCGTGGGCGAGGGAAGGGAACCGATCATGAGCCTCGACGTCGGAGACAATCGCCAGGACCTGGCGGCCTGGTGGATGCCCTTTACCGCCAACCGCCAGTTCAAGGCTGATCCGCGCCTGCTGAGCGGCGCCAGCGGCATGTACTACCGCACGCCCGAGGGTCAGGAGATCCTCGACGGAACCTCTGGCCTCTGGTGCGTCAATGCCGGCCATGGGCGGGCGGAGATTGCCGATGCGGTGCATCGCCAACTGATGACCCTGGACTATGCCCCGCCGTTCCAGATGGGCCACCCGATCGCCTTTGAGTTTGCCCAGCGGCTGACCGAACTGGCACCGGAGGGCATGGATCGGGTGTTCTTCACCAATTCCGGGTCGGAGTCGGTGGATACCGCCCTGAAGATCGCCATGGCCTATCACCGGGCTCGCGGCGAGGGGCAGAGGACCCGGCTGGTGGGCCGGGAGAAGGGCTATCACGGGGTCGGGTTTGGCGGGATTTCGGTGGGGGGGTTGGTGAACAATCGCCGCACCTTCGTGACCCTGCCCGGCACCGACCACCTGCCCCACACCTATGACCTGGTGCGCAACGGCTTTTCCCGCGGGCTGCCGGCCCATGGGGCGGAACTGGCCGACGAGCTGGAACGGCTGGTGGCCCTGCATGGGGCTGAGACGATTGCAGCGGTGATCGTGGAACCGGTGGCGGGATCGGCGGGGGTTCTGCCGCCGCCGGTGGGCTATCTGCAGCGGCTGCGGAGCCTCTGCGACAAGTACGGCATCCTGCTGATCTTCGACGAGGTGATCACCGGGTTCGGACGGCTGGGCACCGCCTTTGCCGCCCAGGCTTTCGGGGTGACGCCCGACCTGATGACTACGGCCAAGGGCCTGACCAATGGCGTGGTTCCCATGGGGGCGGTGTTCGCGCGCCGGGAGGTTCACGACGCCGTGGTGGCCGGCCCCGAGGGGATGATCGAACTGTTCCACGGCTACACCTATTCTGGCCACCCGGTGGCCTGCGCGGCCGGTCTGGCGGTGCTCGACATCTATGCGCGGGAGGGTCTGTTTGACCGTGCGGCCCAACTGGCCCCGGCCTGGGAGGCGGCGGTCCACGGCCTGGCGTCGGCACCCCACGTCATCGACATCCGCAATATCGGCCTGATGGCCGCCATCGAACTGGCCCCCCGGGAGCAGGGCCCCGGGGATCGGGGCTATGGGGTGCTGGGCAAGGCGCTGAAGGCCGGCCTGCTGGTGCGGGCCACCGGCGACACCATCGCCCTGTCGCCGCCGCTGATCATCACGGGCGACCAGATTGCCGAGCTGGTGGCGATCCTTGGCGCGGTGCTGGCGGATATCGAATGACGCCTTCGCCGCCTCGGCTATAGGAGGGGCTGGTTCTGGAGTCGCCGATGTCTAAGCCCCTGGTTCTGATCTGCTATGACCTGCTGCTGCCGATGCGGCGCGCCCTGGAGGCCCAGGGCTATGAGGTCGCCCTGAGCTGGGAGATGACCCCTGAGCAGGCGGGGCGGGCGGCTGCCATCGCCCATGCCGGGGAGTTCCATCTCTCGCCGGAGTTTCTGCTTTCCCTGCCGAACCTGAAGCTGATCGCCAATGTCAGTGCCGGCTATGACGGCATCGATGTGGCCTGGTGCCAGGCTCACGGCATCGCGGTGACCCATGCCAGGGGGCTGAATGCCGAGGATGTGGCCGACCAGGCCCTGGGGCTGTTGATCGCGGGCTGGCGCAACATCGCCGCCGGGGATCGGGCGGTGCGGGACGGCCAGTGGAACAATGGCGGGCGGATGACGCCGGGACCGGGTCTGCGCGGCCGCAAGCTGGGGGTCATGGGCCTGGGGCACATCGGGCAGGCCGTCGCCGTTCGCGCCGAGGCCTTTGGCATGGAGGTGGCCTGGTGGGGTCCCAACCCCAAGCCCGACGCCCGCTGGCCCCGAGCCGAGACCCTGCTGGACCTGGCCAAGGCCAGTGACATCCTGGTGGTGGCCTGTCGTGCGGACGCCAGCAATCAGAAGGCGGTCTCGGCTGAGGTAATCGAGGCGGTGGGCCCCAAGGGCATGATCGTCAATGTTGCCCGAGGCTCGATCATCGATGAAGACGCCCTCATTGATGCGCTGAAGTCCGGCAAGCTGGGACGGGCCGGGCTGGATGTGTTTGCTCAGGAGCCGACGCCGCCGGAACGTTGGGCACAGGTGCCCAATACCGTGCTGACGCCGCACACCGCCGGCGGCACCAGCGACTCCCTACCCTTGATGTTTGCCCAGACCTTTGAAAATCTGCGGCGGCACTTTGCCGGAGAGCCCCTGGAGAGCCCGGTTTCACCCGTCGCCCAGGCCGTTCGGGATGCTTGACATAAAGACATAAAGATATCTTTATGTCTTTCATGAAGCTCTCGGCGATTCAGGCTGTGGACGTGCTGCGCGCGGCGGGAGAGCCCTCGCGCCTGCGGATCCTGGCCCTGCTGGCCCGCGAGGAGCTGGCGGTGCTGGAACTGTGCAAGGTTCTGGACCAGAGCCAGCCACGAGTCTCGCGCCATTTGAAGCTCTTGGCGGAAGCCGGTCTGGTGGAGCGGTTCCCCGATGGGGCCTGGGTCTTCTATCGGTTGGTGGCCGGCGGCCTGGCGCGGCGGCTGGCCGACGAGACCCTGGCCTGTGTCGATGCCGCCGACCCTGTGTTGCTGCGCGATGCCGAACGCCTGCAGGCGGTCCGGGCCGAGCGGTCGGCGGAGGCCGGAGCCTATTTTGCCCGCAACGCCGCCCGCTGGGACGAGATCCGCTCGCTCTATATCTCCGAGACCGCCGTTGAGGCCGCCGTGCTGGCAGTGGCGGGACCCGGTCCCTTTCGGCGGCTGGTGGACCTGGGGTCGGGCACGGGGCGGATGCTGACCCTGCTGGGCCCCCATGCTGAGGCAGCGGTGGGCCTGGACCTGTCGCAGCAGATGCTGAACATCGCCCGGCAACTGGTGGCCGATGCCGGTCTGGAGCGGTGCGAGCTGCGCCACGGCGACATCTTCGGCACCCGGCTGCCCGATCAGAGCGCCGATCTGGTGGTGGTCCACCAGGTGCTGCACTATCTGGGCGATCCGGCCGCCGCCGTGCGCGAGGCCGCGCGGCTGGTGGCGCAGGACGGCCGTCTGATCATTGTCGACTTCGCCCCCCACAAGCTGGAGTTCCTGCGCGAGCAGCACCAGCACCGGCGCCTTGGTTTCGCCGACGCCGAGATGGAGCGCTGGATGGCCGAGGCGGGCCTGAGCCAGGTGGCCGTCCAAGCCCTGCCGCCAGCCCGCGACCCGGGCCTGACCGTCAAGATCTGGACCGCCCGGCGCGTCCGCCAAGCTGCAAGGAGCGCTGCATGAGCCCCCAAGAGACCGCGCTCGGACCGATAGCCCGGGCCGGGGCCGGCCTGGCCAAGCGTCCCTCGGTGTCCTTCGAGTTCTCGCCGCCGAAAACCCCGGAGGCCGAGGAAAGTCTGTGGGAGGCAATCCGGCGCCTGGAGCCGCTGAACCCGTCCTTCGTCTCGGTGACCTATGGTGCCGGCGGCTCGACGCGGGACCGGACTCACCGGACGGTGGTGCGGATCCTGAACGAGACCGGGCTCAAGCCCGCCGCCCACCTGACCTGCGTCGAGGCCAGTCGCGCCGAGGTCGATGAGGTGGTCCAGGCCTATTGGGACGCGGGCATTCGTCACATCGTGGCGATCCGTGGCGATCCGCCCGGCAAGATCGGCGGGGTCTATACGCCCCGCGCCGACGGCTATGCCAATGCCACCGAACTGACCGCCGGGATCAAGGCGATTGGTGACTTCGAGGTCAGCGTCAGCGTCTATCCCCAGGGCTACCCGGGCAATGAGATGGACCACGACATCGACGTCCTGAAGGCCAAGATCGACGCCGGGGCAACCCGGGCCATCTCGCAATTCTTCTACGACATCGACGGCTATCTGCGGTTCATGGACCGGGTGAGGGCGGCGGGCGTCACGATCCCGATCTCGCCGGGGATCATGCCGGTCAGCAGCTTCAAGGGCCTCAAGAAGATGGCCGGTCCGGTGGGGATCACCCTGCCTGACTGGCTGGGCAACCTGTTCGAAGGCCTGGATGACGACCCGGAGACCCGCAAGCTGATCTCGGCCTCAGTGGCCGCCGAGATGTGCGCGCGGCTCACCGAGGAGGGCTATTCGGACTTCCAATTCTACACCCTGAACCGGCCAGACCTGGTCTATGCCATCTGTCGCGTGCTGGGGATCCGGGAAGAGACCAAGGAGATCGCGGCATGAGTGCGCGCTCAGAACGTATTGAAAAACTAAAACAGATCTCCCGCGAGCGCGTGCTGATTCTGGACGGAACCTGGGGGGTCATGTTCCAGAAGCGAGGCCTGAGCGAGGCCGACTACCGGGCCGAGCGGTTCAAGGACCATCCGGGCCAGCTCAAGGGCAACAACGACATCCTGTGCCTCACCAGGCCCGACATCGTTGGTGATCTGCACGACCAGTACTATGGCGCCGGTGCCGACATCAGCGAGACCAACACCTTTTCGGCCACCACCATCGCCCAGGCCGACTACGGGCTGGAGAGCGCGGTGCGGGATATCAACTTCGAGGGTGCCCGCATCGCCCGCGAACGGGCCGATGCCTGGACCGCCAAGGAACCGCACAAGCCGCGTTTCGTGGCCGGCTCCGTGGGGCCGCTGAACAAGATGCTGTCCATGTCCTCGGACGTGAACGATCCCGGTGCCCGGCTGGTGACCTTCGACGAGGTCTATGTCGCCTATCGCCAACAGATGATCGCCCTGCACGAGGGCGGGGTGGACATGTTCCTCATCGAGACCATCACCGACACGCTGAACTGCAAGGCCGCCATCAAGGCGATCCTGGATCTGGAGGACGAAGGCTATGAGCCCCTGCCGATCTGGATATCCGGCACCATCACCGACCGTTCGGGGCGCACCCTGTCGGGCCAGACGGTGGAGGCTTTCTGGAACTCGGTGAAGCACGCCAAGCCCTTCGCCATCGGGCTGAACTGCGCGCTCGGCGCCGACCTGATGCGGCCCCATATCGCCGAGCTTTCCCGCGTGGCCGATACCCTGGTGAGCGCCTATCCCAATGCCGGCCTGCCCAATGCCTTCGGCGAGTATGACGAGGAACCCCACCAGACCAGCCACGAGCTGCACGAGTGGGCGACCCGGGGTCTGGTGAATATCCTCGGCGGCTGCTGCGGCACCACGCCCGATCACATTCGCCATGTGGCCGACGCCGTGAAGGGTGTTAAGCCCCGGCAAATCCCCGAACGCCCGAAGGCCATGCGCCTGGCGGGCCTGGAGCCTTTTGAGTTGGCGTAATGGATTGGCTTCCTTCTCCCCTTGCGGGAGAAGGTGGCCTGCGACAGCAGGTCGGATGAGGGGTCGCACCGACCCGTCGACCGGTCGCTGGATGATACCTGGATAGTTTTGAGAGACCCCTCATCCGACCCCGCTCCGCGGGG
>JANPAO010000405.1:0-2384 GCA_031429955.1 Phenylobacterium sp.
GCACGCCTTCCGGCTGGGGCAATCTGAGGTGTCCGACCACCTGTTTCGGCACTTTCTGTCACGCTTTCCTAATCACCCGGAGGGGGCCAACAATCTGGCCTGCGCGCTGCGCAGCCAGGGTCGGTTTGACGACGCCATCGAGGTTCTGAAACCGGCCCTGACAAAGGACCCCGCGCACCCCATGGTCTGGAACACCCTAGGCACAGTCATGGCCGAGCAAGGCGATCCGGTGAACGCTAAGATCTTCTTCGACGAAGCTCTGCGGCAGGATCCGAGATTTGCGAAGGCGCGTTACAATCGCGGCAATATGCGCATGGCCGTCGGCGATCTAGCGGAGGCGCTCACCGATTGCGAGACCGCCTTGGGGCAGACGACGCTGGAATCCGAGCGGCAGATGATGCGGCTTTCCAGATCAACGATCCTCATCAATCTGGGGCGTGTCGGTGAGGGCTGGGATGACTATGAGGCGCGTCTGCACCCACAGTTCGCCGACTGCACCCAGTTCCTGGTGGATCGGCCACGATGGGAACCTGGCGACAGCCTGGCCGGCCGCTCGCTGCTGGTGATCGGTGAACAAGGCCTCGGCGACGAGGTGCTGTTTGCCAATAGCCTGCCCGACGTCATCGAGGCCCTTGGACCCAGCGGCAAGCTGACCTTGGCCGTTGAGCCCCGGCTGGTGACTCTGTTCCAACGGGCCTTTCCGCAGGCTGAGGTTGGCCGTCACGCCACCTTTGCCGTCGAGGGCCGCACCATGCGGGCCGTGCCATTCCTGGCTGAGCGCATGGACGAGATCGATCTCTGGACACCGATTGGGTCGCTGCTGCGCCAGTTCCGCACCTCGGTCGGCGACTTTCCGCGCCGTGAGCGTTTCATGGTCGCTGACCCCACGCGGGTCGCCCATTGGCAGCAGGTTCTGAAAGCCGCCCCCGCGGGCAAGAAGGTCGGCCTGCTCTGGAAAAGCGCCATCGCCAGCGGCGGTCGCCATCGCTACTTCTCGCCCTTTGCCCAATGGGCACCGATCCTGGCGACGCCTGGCGTTTGCTTTGTCAATCTGCAGTACGGCGACTGCAGCGCCGAGTTGGCCCAGGCGCGCGAGGATCTCGGCGTCGACATCTGGACGCCGCCCAGTATCGACCTGAAGCAGGATCTGGACGATATCGCAGCCCTGTCCTGCGCCCTTGATCTTGTGGTGGGGTTTGCCAATGCGACATCGAACATCGCTGCGGCCTGCGGTGCCCCCTGCTGGCTGATCTCAACGCCTGGGGCCTGGCCGCGCCTGGGGACCGATCACTATCCCTGGTATCCGCAGATGCGGGTCTTCTAGCCCCCAGGATTCCGCCAGTGGGATCCTGTGATGGCTGAGGTGGCTGAGGCCCTGGCCGCATTTGCGGTCGTCTGAGATGCTCCTCGGGAATCCATCCGATGGCGTCAGAACGCCGCCTGTGGTCCTGGCCTATGGAGTCCTGGGCCTGGTCCCATTTGTCACCCCACCGATCCTCGGGCTGATACACCCCGCGCTCTCGGGACCCGCCGCGTGGGCTCTGTCTGTCTATGGTGCCCTCATCCTGTCTTTTCTCGGCGGCGCCCGATGGGGCCAGGCGATCAGGGCGGACGCACCCTCGGCCTGGACGACGACCCTGTCCATGGTGCCGACGCTCGCTGGCCTGGCACTGCTACTGACCCCACCGGAAGCAGCCAAGCTCCGCCTGCTGGGACTGGCGGCGGCGCTCATTCTTCATGGAGTCTGGGACCGACTGAGCCCAGGTCTACCCTTGTGGTACTCAGCCTTGCGGACACCGTTGACCCTCGTGGCCGCCAGCGGCCTGATCGCCGGGGCGGCGATCCTCACCTAGAATGGCCGACAGAAACCTAGCCATTGTCGTAGGTGCCGCCGGCGGGATTGGCGGGGCCTTGGCGACGAAACTCCATGCCGATCCGGCCTATGACCACCTGCTGTCATTGTCCCGGCAGCGCCCCGAGGGATGGACCGACGACGAGCGCCGAACCTGGCACCCCGTCGATATTCTGGATGAAGCCAGCCTGGCCGCAGCCGCCGCCCGCGCCCGGGACATGGGGGCTCCTGGGCGGATCATCGTGGCCACCGGACGCCTACAGGTGAACGGCGTCGCGCCGGAAAAGGCCATGCGGTCCCTAGATCTGGCGACACTTACGAGCCTGTTTGCCATCAACGCGGCGGGACCAGCCCTGGTCGCCAAGCACTTTCTGCCCCTTACACCAAGACAGGGCCCAAGCCTGTTTGCGGTCCTGTCGGCCCGGGTCGGCAGCATCTCTGACAACCATCTAGGGGGGTGGTACGGCTACCGCGCCGCCAAGGCCGCGCTCAATATGCTGGTCCGAACCCTGGCGATTGAACACCGGCGTAC
>JANPAO010000406.1:0-3246 GCA_031429955.1 Phenylobacterium sp.
TCGGGGATCACGGTGATCACCCGCTTGATGATGGTCTCGCCGGTCTTGGGGTCGATATTGACCCGGATGTCGTGCTCGGCGCCGTAACGCGAGCGGGCCCCCTTCTGGATCGCCTCCTCGATCGCCTCGATGACGATCTCCTTGTCGATCGACTTCTCGCGGGCCACGGCCTCGGCGATTTGCAGGAGTTCAAGCCGGTTGGCTGAAATGCCGGTCAGGCTCATGGTCTTAAATCCTCTTACTCGGGCGAAGATGGAAGATCGGTCAGCCGCGCGGCACGCTCGTCGGCGCCCCGCTTCATCAGCTGGTCGGTCAGGATAAGCTTGGCTTCCACGACCCAGACAAAGGGAACCAGGGCGGTCTCGGCCTCCCCCTCCAGGTCGATGGCGATGTTGTCGTCCTCGGTGCCCGCCAGCACGCCGCGGAACCGCTTGCGGCCATCGGCGACGCGATCGAGTTCGAGGCGGGCCTCGTGGCCCTCATAGTTGGCGAAGTCCTTGAGCCGGGTGAGCGGCCGGTCAACGCCCGGGGAGGAAACCTCCAGGGTGTACTCCCCGCTGATGGGGTCGGCGGCGTCCATCACCTCGGAGATGGCGCGAGACAGCTTGGCGCAGTCCTCGACAATCATCTCGCCGTCGGGGGTCTCAGCCATGATCTGCAGGCGCCGCGCGTGCTCGCCGCCCATCAGGCGCAGGCGAACGATCTCATAACCCGCAGCCTCCGCCACGGGGTCCAGCAGCTCCAGGAGCGACTTGTCTTCTGCTGTCTTGCCTCGCATGGGCTCGGCGGCTCTCCGGCAACAAAAAAGCGGCCGGGCCGAAGCCTGCCGCTCATAGGCGCTATCCAGCGCTTACGGACGATGTGGAGGCCTACATATCACCCGAGGATGGGCTTGTCAGCCCCAAGCCAGGCACCATCTTGCGGGATAACGCCGCGCGCCCTTTATCCGCCACCCCGAATGGTCCAAAGACCGCCACACCCTCTCTCCGCTGCGAAAAGGCCATCTCCCCATGGACATTTCCAAGATCTCGGTGGGCTTCAACCCGCCCTATGACGTCAATGCCATCATCGAAATCCCCCAGGGCGGGGAACCGGTGAAGTACGAACTGGACAAGGAAAGCGGGGCGATCTTCGTCGACCGTTTCCTGCACACCGCCATGTACTATCCCGGCAACTACGGCTTTGTTCCCCACACCCTGTCGGGGGACGGCGATCCCATGGACATCCTGGTGGTGGGTCCAACGCCGGTGGTGCCGGGTGCCATCATCCGCTGCCGCCCCATTGGCTGCCTGATGATGGTGGATGAGGCCGGCGGTGACGAAAAGATCCTGGCGGTGCCGGTGGACAAGCTGCACCCCTTCTATGCCGGGGTGGATTCCTGGCGCGGCCTGCCGGTGATCCTGACCGAGCAGATCGCCCACTTCTTCCAGCACTATAAGGACCTGGAAAAGGGCAAGTCGGTGGAGATCGTCCGCTGGGCCGACCCGGAGGAGACCGGCGAACTGATCCGCCAGGGCATCGAAAGCCACAACCGCGCGGAAGCCGCCAAGCTCGCCAAGGCGAAATAGCGCCGATCAGAGACGCATAAAGTCCAGGAAGACCGGGGCGCAGTCACCCAGGCGCTTCTCCTCATAGCGGGTGGTGACATGGTCGGCGGGGGGCAGGGTCCAATCGCTGACCTGTTCCGCCGGCCAGGAGAACAGCCCGCTGGCCAGGACCCGTTCCAGGGTCCAGTCGGCATAGTCGGCCCAGTCGGTGGCAAACCTCAAGGTGCCGCCGGGTTTGATCAGGCGGGCCAGGACGGCGATGACCTCGGCCTGGATCAGGCGACGCTTGTTGTGCCGCGCCTTGGGCCAGGGGTCGGGAAACAGTACAAAGACCCGGTCCAGGCAGGCATCGGGCAGGCGGGCCATCAGGTCCCGGACATCGCCATCATGCAGGCGGACGTTGCTGAGGGCCCCCTCCTCCAGGTGGCGAAGGGCGCTGGCAACGCCATTGTGGAAGGGCTCGGCCCCCAGGATCAGGATATCTGGTGCGCGCGCCGCCTGGGCCACCATGTGCTCGCCGCCACCGAACCCCACCTCCAGCCAGACGGCCTTGGCCTCCCGCATCAGGGTCAGGGGGTCGAAAGCCTCCAGCGGCAGACGGATCAAGGGCAGAAGGCTGTCCATCAGGGCGGCCTGTCGCGGCTTGATCGGGCGCGACTTCAGGCGTCCGAAGGACCGCAGGGGGGGATGATTTTCCATGAGCTCGCCTCCTAACCCGGCAGGCCGTGGCGAGCCAGCAGCAACCCGATCCCAACAGCGAACGCCAGCCAGACCAGGATCACCACGGCGGCGGCGGTCTTGCTCACCGGTCGGCGCGCGGCCGCCTCGGCGGCGGCACGGTGGGTGTCCATCACCTCGGTGGGGATCAATCTGATCACCAGCCACAGGCCCAGCGGCACCAGAAGCAGGTCGTCGAGATAGCCCAGCACCGGGATGAAGTCGGGGATCAGGTCGATGGGGGAGAAGGCATAGGCCGCCACCGCCAGGGCCAGGAGCTTGACCGCGAGCGGGGTGCGCGGGTCCCGGGCCGCCAGCCAGATGGCGTGGGCGTCTCGCTTCAGCGAGACCGCCCAGCGCCTGAGCGCCTGGATCAGAGGGCGCCCCGCAGGGTTTCCACCAGATCGGTCTTTTCCCAGGAGAAGCCCCCGTCCTTGTCCGGCGTGCGGCCAAAGTGGCCGTAGGCGGCGGTGCGGGCATAGATCGGCTTGTTGAGGCCCAGGTGCTCGCGGATAGCGCGCGGCGTGGCGCCCCCCACCAGGTCGGGCAGGATCTTCTCCAGCTTGGCGGCGTCCACCTCACCGGTGCCGTGCAGGTCCACATAGAAGGACAGGGGATTGGCCACACCGATGGCATAGCTGATTTGCAGGGTGCACTTGCGGGCCAGGCCTGCGGCCACGACGTTCTTGGCCAAGTAGCGGCAGAGATAGGCCGCCGAGCGGTCCACCTTGGTGGGATCCTTGCCCGAGAAGGCGCCGCCACCGTGCGGGGCCGCGCCGCCATAGGTGTCGACGATGATCTTGCGACCGGTCAGGCCAGCGTCGCCATCGGGACCACCGATCAGGAACTTGCCGGTGGGATTGACGTGCCACTTGGTCTTCCTGGTCACCAGCCCCTCGGGGAAGACCCCCAGGACATAGGGCTTGATCAGGTCCAGGATCCGCTTGGAGGAGGCAGTATAGTCACCGATCTTCTTGGCGTG
>JANPAO010000407.1:0-4449 GCA_031429955.1 Phenylobacterium sp.
GCTCAGGGCGCAACCCCCTTCGACGTGATCCTCAATATGGAGGTGATCGAGCATGTGGCCGATCCTGGCGACTACTTGCGGACCTGCTCGCGACTGCTGGCACCAGGCGGTCTGATGATCGTGGCGACGCTGAACCGGACCCTCAAGGCCTTTGCCCTGGCCAAGGTCGGGGCTGAGTATGTCCTTCGCTGGCTTCCGGTGGGGACCCACGATTGGAGCAAGTTCCTCAAGCCCGACGAGCTTCGCGGCTTTCTGTCGGGCCAGCCCCTCCAGGTTCAGGGCCCCTTTGGGGTGACCTTTGATCCTCTGAGTGGTCGCTGGAGCCGATCTTCGGACTGCGACATCAACTACATGATGACGGTCACCCGCGACGCGTCGTAAGGACGGCGGGTTCAAAGGAAGTACTCATGGCCTCTATCCGCGTGCTCAGCCACGCCTTCCGCGCATGGCGTCGCAATCTGCGTTGGGCCAAGCACGAGCCGGAAACGCCCTACCTGGCCGACCTGTTGTCAGGTGCGCCGGTCTGCCTTCATGTGGGGGCCAGCGACGGTCGCCATTCCTACGTCATGACCCAGGTGGCACCCCAGGCGCGCATTCACGCCTTTGAGCCCTCGGCCTTTACCTTCGAGGTTCTGAAACTCTGTCTGTCCTGGCACGGCATCGCCGACCAGGTGATCGCCAACCACGCGGCGGTCTCCGACACCACAGGCGAGATGCTGCTGGTCACCCCCAAGAAAACCTCAGGTCGAATGGGCCGCGCCTATGCCTTCCTGTCGGAGGCGGCACCGGAGGGCAAGGTGCGCCCCGATCTCGAGGACGTCGGCGTGGATCTGCAGCCCACACCGGTGGTGACCCTGGACGACTACTGTCGAAAAAACACCATCGGTCATGTCGACTTCATCCGGATGGATATTGAGGGCGCGGAGCAGAAGGCCCTGACCGGCGCCCTGGGGATCATTGACCGCGATCACCCCCACGTCCTGCTGGAGATCCACCCCGCCATGCTGGAGGCCCGCTTCGGCAGCACCGCTGAGGTGGTGGTGGATATGTTTCGCTCCCGCGGCTACCGCATGTTCGCCCTCAACGGCGACCGGCTCGAGGAGCGGACCACCGTGGTCCCGAACCTGCCCTGGAAGGACTATTTCTTCGTCCATCCAAGCCGGTCATCTGGCCTGCCCGACGGCGTGTTCAAGGCGCGGATGGCGGTCTAGGAAGCCTGACCCTGGCGTCGCGTCGCCAGCCGCAATAAACCAGAGCCTTGCAACCTGGGAGCCGACCAAGATGCTGGCCTTGATGATGGACCGGGCGCTGAACCTGTCCTCGATACTGGAGTATGCGGCCACCTATCACCCGAGCCGGGAGATCGTCACCCGCACCGTCGAGGGGCCGATCCATCGGTACACCTATGCCGATGCCCTGGCCCGCGCCAAGCAGATGGCCCAGGCTCTGTTGGCCCTGGGGGTCAAGCGAGGCGACCGAGTCGCGACCCTGGCCTGGAGCACCCACCGCCACTTTGAGCTCTACTATGCGGTGAGCGGCATTGGGGCGGTGCTGCATACGATCAATCCGCGCCTGCATCCTGATCAGGTGGCCTGGGTGGCCAACCATGCCGAAGACAGCATCCTGATGTTCGATATCACCTTCGCTGAGCTGGTGGCCGATCTGGCGGCGAAGATGCCGACCGTGAAGACCCTTGTCGCGCTGACCGATCGGGAACACCTGCCTGCCGAGGCCCCGAAGGGAACCCTGGTCTATGAGGAGTTGATCGCGGCCAATACGCCTGAGTTCACTTGGCCGGAGCTTGATGAGCGCTCGGCTTCGGGGCTCTGCTACACCTCGGGGACCACGGGAAACCCGAAGGGCGTGCTGTACTCCCATCGCGCCACTGTGCTGCACGCCATGGCCATGGTGCAGCCTGACGCTTTTGGCCTTGGGGCCCGCGACGTGGTCCTGCCCGGTGCCCAGATGTACCACGCCAATGCCTGGTGCACCCCCTATGGGGCTCCGCTTGTGGGGGCAAAGCTGGTCCTGCCCGGGCGACACCTGGACGGTCCCTCGATCTGTGAACTCGCCGTGGCGGAGAAGGCCACCTTCGTGCTGGGCGTACCCACCATCTGGATCGGGGTGCTGGATCACCTGGACCAGACAAACCAGAAACTCACCACTGTCCGCACGGTGGCGGTCGGCGGTTCGGCTCCGACGGCGGCCTTGATCAGCCGCATTGAGGATCAGGTCGGGGCCTCGGTGCGCCAGATCTGGGGAATGACCGAGACCAGTCCCATGGGGGTTATCAACACATCTCTCTCTATTCACGACGGCGAGGATCCTGCTGTTGGCGTGGCCCGCAAGCTGAAACAGGGGCGCGGGCTCTGGGGGGTCGAAATGCGCATCATTGCTGACAATGGCAGCGAGCAACCCCGCGACGGTGCCAGCCCCGGTGCTCTACAGGTGCGGGGGCCCTGGGTGGCGTCAGCCTATTTCAAGAACGAAGGAGCCCAAGCCTTCACCGACGATGGCTGGTTCGACACCGGCGACATCGCCACCCTCGACGTCCAGGGCTATCTGCGCCTCACCGACCGCGCCAAGGACGTCATCAAGTCGGGCGGCGAGTGGATCTCCACCCTCGACCTCGAGGACGCGGTCTCCTCCCATCCGGCGGTGGCTCTGGCCGCGGCGATCGGCGTGCCCCATCCCAAGTGGGACGAACGTCCCCTGCTGCTGGTGACCCTGCGCCCGGGGCAAAGCGTCGACCCGGAGGTGCTCAAGGCCCATGTCGCCGCGCGGGTCGCCAAGTGGTGGACGCCCGACGAGGTCAGGATTGTCGACAGCCTGCCCATCGGCCCGACGGGAAAGGTGCTGAAGCGTCAGCTTCGCGACACCGCGACCGCGCCGGGTGAATAGGGTGCGGGCTATTGGAAACAGGTCGCTGAGGCCCGCCAATTTCCCTTGGCGCATCCTGCGTGAACGGCGATAAGGTGAGACCGCGGACGTCGGGGACAGACCTCGACTTCGATAATCTGCCCGACAGAACGGGCGCTGTTGGGGAATGCCAGGATGAAAGCTGCCGTGCTGCGTGAAGTGGGCAAGCCGCTTCAGATCGAAGATGTTCAGATCCACAAGCCCGGCCCCCATGAGGTGCTGATCCGCACCAAGGCTGCGGGTCTGTGCCACTCCGACCTGCACTTCATGGAGGGGTCCTATCCCCACCCCCTGCCGGCGGTTCTGGGCCACGAGAGTGCCGGTGTCGTTGAGCAGATCGGGTCTGAGGTCCGCACCGTGAAGGTGGGGGATCACGTCATCACCTGCCTGTCGGCCTATTGCGGTCACTGCGAGTCCTGCCTGACCGGTCACCTTTCGCTCTGCGTATCTCCCGAAACCAAGCGCGGCCAGGACGAGGAACCCCGGCTGAGCATGGCGGGCAAGGGTCTGCCCCAGTTTCTGAACCTCTCGTCCTTTGCCGAGCAGATGTTGATCCACGAGCATGCCTGTGTGGCGATCCGCAAGGACATGCCGCTGGATCGCGCCGCCCTGATCGGCTGTTCGGTCATGACCGGCGTCGGTGCGGCGATCCATACCTCCAGCGTCCGACCGGGCGAGACCGTGGTGGTCATCGGCTGCGGCGGGGTGGGCCTGTCAGCCATCAACGGCGCGGCCATTGCCGGTGCCGGGCGCATCATCGCCGTCGATATGGTGGCCTCCAAGGGCAACCTGGCCATGGAGTTCGGGGCCACCGACTTCATCAATGCCTCTGAGACCGACGCGGTGAAGACCGTGCTGGAAATGACCAAGGGCGGGGTTCACCATGCCTTTGAAGCCATCGGTCTCTCCAAGACCGCCGAGCAGGCCTTCGCCATGCTGCGTCGTGGCGGCACCGCCAACATCATCGGCATGATACCCCTGGGTCAGAACATCACCCTTCCGGGGGCCGCCTTCCTGGGAGAGAAGAAGCTGCAGGGTTCGATGATGGGCTCCAACCGGTTCCCCGTCGACATGCCCCGCCTGGTGGACTTCTACATGTCGGGCAAGCTGAAGCTCGACCAGATGATCTCCCAGCGCATCAAGCTGGAGCAGGTCAATGAGGGCTTTGCCGACATGAAGCGCGGCGAGTTGGCCCGCTCGGTCATCATCTTCGACTGAGCCGCTCGGCTCTCCGAGGTGACGAGGCCCTCCCGAAAGGGAGGGCTTTTTCGTGAGTTGGATCTGGTCCTAACGCCTCAGCCCGGCGACCGTCATCGGATCAATGTCGGCGGCGGCGAGTTTTGGGGTGTCGGAGCGATCCTGCTCTGTGGCCCCCTGGCTGACCAGGCGATCGATCCGTGATTTCTGGGCCTTGAAGGCGGCCAACTGAGTGCCGGCCAGGATCGTGCCGGTGGGAACCTTGGCCCCGACCGGATTGACCCGCCTGCCGCCTTGCCAGGTCTCATAGTGCAGGTGCGGACCGGTGGAGGC
>JANPAO010000408.1:0-5584 GCA_031429955.1 Phenylobacterium sp.
TCGACCTCTGCCTGAAGGCTCGGCACGAACTTCTTGCCGGCCGCTCCGAGAATCTGATTGGTCGACATCTCGGGATACTGCGCCTGCATGGCGTTCATTTCCCACTCGGCGAAGAAGATGATGCCCTTGATGTTCTTATAGCAGAGGCTGTCAGAGCAGCGACCGGTCCACACCGCCAGCATCAGGGTTGAATAGCTCTTGCTGGCTTTGGTTGTCTGCCGCGCCTGGCCTTCATTGATCATGGCCTGGGCCTCCTTGTCGGCTTGGGCAAACAGAGAACCCAGGTCGGTGATCTTGAGGTTGGGGTTGGCGTCAAACTTGTGGAGGGCGTTGTAGATGGTGCCCTGGCGGGTGAACCTGATCCCGAAGCGACAGGTCTCATCAGGGCATTCGCCCATCCACTTGGCATCGAAGCCGAGTCCCCACTGTTCCATATCGGCCGGGAACCCGCTTTCGGCCCCCGCCGACTCGCTCTGGGAGGTCGGCGTAAAGGTGTAGTTGCGCGAGCAGATGGTCTCGGCATGACAGCCGAACTTGGCACCGCCGGGCGGCAATTCGATCTGCAATTGCGGGAACCACAGGAACCAATCCCAGTGATCTGACCAGACGGCGAGGTCGAGAAACACTCGTGCATCAATGCCTGGCGTCACCAGAAAACTTAGCTGGTAGATCGGATCACCAAGGGAAAACTGGCTGCCATGGTCAGATGGACGGACCGTGAGATCCACCTGCTGGCCGCTGGAAACTCTCTGGCCAGACGCCTTCAGCTTGTCATAGAGGTTGAAAGTCAGGCTTTCGGAGCTGAGTTCCAGCTTGATGGCGGGGAAGGCCTTTGCGCCAAACACCCCGAAATTGGCCAGGCCCCCAAGCAGGTCGATGTCCTCAAGGGTCTTGACCATGTTGGGCCTGTCATCGGATCCCGGCGCGGGGGGCGTGAATTGGCCACCGGTGAAATCCCCAGACAGGTAGTTGGTAAAGTCGATACCAACACTCGCTGAGACGCTGTTTGACGGAATCCCGGGTAGGTCGTGGCCCGCGCCACCCTTGGCGGAGACCTGCGCCACGATTTCCTTGCCATCGAAGATCTTGCCTCCAGCAAGGCCTGCGCTGGCATAGTCGGCACCATCGCCGTTGAAAGGTGTGAAGCTGGGGGTCACCGAGGCGGTCTCACCAGCCCCTGACTTGTTGTACTGGTACTTGCCCTCAAGCCGGACCGGGAAGCGAAGGCCAAAGTCGTAGCTGAAGCCCACATAGGCCTCTGCGAAGTAAGTCTTGCAGTAGACCTTGCACCAGCCGATCTTCTTCTGGACCCGTTCCTTCCACTCATAACTCCGGCCGAGGGTGAAGCCGGTGAGGAACACCGTTGGCGTCAGCGGGGTTGTGACATTGGTGTCGGGGGCGACCTGCTCAGGTGCCGGTGTACCGCCGGCTGAGGCGGGCTGGGCCTTGGCGAGGTCCAACTTGTCGATCCGCGGAACAAAGGCGGTCTGCTCGATGGAGGTCACACTGGCATTGACCAGATCCTCCTTCAATTGCGCGTCGTTCAGGCCGGCAAGACGGCTTGATTCTCCCTCACCACTCTCGGCATCAATCTGGGCGCGCATGGCGGGGTCGGCGAGAGATGCGCGCAACTGCGCGACGCTGCCATTGAGCTCAGCATCGATCATAGCCGACCGACTCTCGGCCTCGGCAATCGCCTGGGCCCGCTTGGCCGGATTGGCGACATAGCGTGGGTCGCTGGGGTCGCCGAAGGCTGCGGCGCGCGTCTGGCTCGACAGCTTGCGCGCACAACTCACCCCGCTGGTGCCTAGGGCAGACCGTAGCTGAGGGTTGTTACACACGCCGGGCTTGATCTGGTAGGTCATGAAGCTGCGGACGATCAGGCCTTGCGGAATCTCATAGACCTGGGTGTCGTCGGCGATCACCTGGGCGAGTTGAGGCTGCAGGCGGATCTTCTGGGCGACATTGAACAAGGCGCGCGGATTGGAAAGCACCGGCGCCATATTGACCCGGGTACTCCCCAACATCAGCACGGGAGCCGACTTGAGCTGGGCGAGGGAGAGTTGCCGGGACACCTGCAGCGACTGGACCATGGCAGCATTGCCCCCGGACCGCAGTGTGACCGCATTGGGCACGGTGCCGGACAAGAACTGCGCCGGCGGCGTGATTTCGCCTTGGGCCGGCGCCCGCACGCCGCGCGCCGCCGAACCTATCACAACCGGCGATCGCGGGTTCAAGGCCTGGATGTTGGGGGGCGAGCCGCCTCGCGTCTGAGCCAAGGTGGTTGCGGGAAGCAGGATCAAAGCTAAGCCTGCGATACCGCTGACAATCGATTTCGTCGTCGTCATAACCAGATCCTGACCGTCGTCGCTGTTCCGCTAAGTAATGTGGCGCGGCTCGTCTGGAGTCAATTTGTCCGCGATCAACCAGTGACTTCAGCCCCCCGAAGCAGCGCTGGCTGACGACTTAAGACGAGGTGGCGCGGCGCGCGCGTCTTGGCTCGCCGCCGGCCGCAGCCAGTTGATGGCCAAAGTGATCACCGGCGCTCGGCCCACCGCACTTCAGGACGGCATCTACGCATCTCAGTGGGACGCCTGACAACTGTCGATCGCAATCGTTCTTGTTATGTTCTTGACAAGGGTAAGCGAATTTGTCATGAGCTCGATTGTAGGGGTCGCGCTGCTTGGCCGGTTGCGCACCACGAAATCACAACATGAAGCGGGATGCGATGGTGCAGATGCCAAGAGGAGAACCGCATTCGGTTCCGGATCCGGCAGGGGCCGCTCTGAATGGAGCGCTCGCCGCATCGTATCTACTTCTTGCAGGCTCGATCGCCAAGGGTGTGGCGAAAGGCGGCGGCTACGTGGCGAGCATGGTTGCGAAGACAGCCCCATACGCGCGGACGTCGGAGGTTCGTCCTTGGATGGTCAGGCAGGGCAATTTGAGGCCGGGTCAACACGGCCATCCGGTGGCGGCGGTTAAGGCGCAGTCGGACAAACGGCGTTGAGCCCGGTGTTTCCGCTCTTGGCCTTTCGTCGTGACGTCGGTCGATATTCGACGGCAGGTCGGGAGCGACTGACCTGGTTTTCCTGCGACGATGACTTTGCGACATGCACCTCCTGGGCATTGAGGCACGGCGAGCGGCTCGGCATGGTGTTGGTTGGTCGCGATCTCCGATGCTGGGAGGTTGTGGACGTGGCTGAGCAGGGCGTGACCGGACCCTTCTGGGGGCGGATACTCAGGGTCTTGGCGCGGCAGAGCCTTTACCGGATCAAGCAGCATCTCGCCGAGATCCAACCTATGACGCTGGAGCAGGTGAAGGCGCGAACAACGGCGTCAATCCAAGCCAACCCGGACGACTGGCGCGACGACGAGGCGATCGCCGGCGAGGCCGGCCCGCCAAGGGACGAGCAGGACCTCCTGGATGAGCTTGCAGCCGCAGTTGATCTTGCCGCGTCTGTCCCGGAGATTATCAATGCCCTCTATGGCGAGGGGCTGGAGGTTTGATCCGAGGGCGTGATATCCGGTGGGGTTCGCCCCGCACCGCCTCCGCCTCCGGGCATCACACTCCCAATACCCACGCCCTCAAGTCCGCATCCAGCGCCGCCGGTGCGTCCCGCTCCAGCTTGTGCCCCGCCTTCGCGTAGGATGACCGCCGCACCGGCGCGTTCACCAGCGCCGCCTCGATCGCGTCCTGGTAGGCGGGCGGCAAGATGGGATCCTCGTCGCCTCCGAGGATCAAGACCGGCGTGGTGACATCGGCCAGCGCCTCGACGAAGTGGAACGCCCGGATCTCTCGTCCGAAGAAGTCGAACAGCAGGGCGTAATTGGTCTTCGTGCGAGCATCGGCGTCCGCGTCGGTCGTCCGGCTTGTGCTGTAGAGCGGCATGCACCTGGAGCCGAAGGCCGCGACCGTGTCTGGACCGGGCTTGGCGGCGAAGGCGGTGAAGGTGGCGGCGGCTTCGTCCCCGCCCTGGCGGCGGAACCCTTCTGCCGAGATCGTCGGATCGAAGAATGGCCCTGTGCCCGAGAAGACCAGTCGCGATGCGTGGCCTGGGTGCCGGATTGCGTAGGACTGCGCAACCATGCCGCCGAGGGAGTGGCCGATGACAATCGGCTGTTCGATCCCCAGCGCGTCGCAGAGACCTTTGACGTCGTCACCCCACTGGTCCAGGGTCCAGAGTGCGGGTTCCCCGCGTTCGCTTCGCCCGCAGCCCCTGTGATCGTAGACCACAACCTGGGCGATGTCGGTCAGGGATTGGACCATGGCCCGCATGTGGCCATGGTCGGTGGGCCCGCCGTGCAGCGCCACCACCGTGGGCCGCTCGATCCATTTTGGTCCGTCGGCCACCAGCTTCGGGCCGAGAACTTCGACAAACAGGCGCACGCCGTTCACGGTCACGAACATCTTAGGGCCCCTTAAGCCTCGGACTGGGATAGGCCGGCAAGCGCTTGCCGCACGGCGATCAGCGACTGCCCCAGCACCATGCCGCGCCAGACGTCGGTGTCGACGTAGAAGGCGTCGCGGATCTGCTGCTTGGTCGGCCGGGCTTCCGGCGCCGTCGGATCACCGTGCACGTGCAGCCAGTTGTCGGCCCTCACCGCGTCCAGCACCCGAATGGAGTCGACCGTCCCATATTCCAGCGCGATACTCGTCACGCGCGCATGGACGAGCAGTCTCGGCACCGCCGCCAGCCAGTCGCCAGCAATGGCCGCCGAGACCGAGTCCCCGCCGGCATGGCTGGTGGCTGCCAGCCCGTGCCATGCCTGCGCGCGCGCATGCTCCGCCGTTCCGGGATGGGCGCTTATAATCTGCTCGGCATAGCCCTCGGGGCCGAGACCCGTGTGGTAGTCGATGATCCCGACGTCGGTGGCCCCAGACAGCATGTCCCGCATGATCGCCTCCAGCGTTTGCCGAGACCAGGTGGGGCCGAGTCCACCGTAAAAGACGCCGTCGGGATGGGTGTATTGTCCCCCGGAGATCACCTGGGCCATGGCCCGGAATCCGTGCGTCGTCGCGTAGTCCAGGATGACGGCGCGCGATGCGGCCTGGCTCGCCTCGCTCCAGTCTGCGGGCTTCACCGCGTCGGCAAGGGGCGCGTACTCGGGATTTTCTGGCAGAGGGCGGCTGAAATCCACGAAATTTCGGTTGAGGTCGACGTTCTCGTGGGTGACCCGGCGGCTCCAGGCGAAACCGTAGGGATTGATGGCGTGCACCAGCAGAGCGGCCTGCGCAGGCCGCAACTGAGTCGCCTCGCCCCGCCGCAGCCAGTCCACCTGCGCCCCCGACCCGCAGTGGCCTTCGACACCGTGCGTGCCGCAGACCATGACCAGCACAGACCTGGCGTCTGCGGGACCGATCCAAGCGCAATCTGTCGCCAGCGGGCCACCGTCAGGGCCGCGTTCGGGATGCTCATAAGCCGACAAGGTCGCCCCGGCCGCTCGGGCGGCCTCAAGGAACTTCCCGCGCGCCTCGCCATAGCTGGCGCTGAACGGATCTGAATTCATTCGTGACGCTCCCGAGAGCTTTGCGACGCCACGTCCAGAGACCACTCCCGGGAGTCGTTGGCGGTGAGAGAGGGAT
>JANPAO010000409.1:0-2346 GCA_031429955.1 Phenylobacterium sp.
GCCGAAGATCCACAGCAGAAACAGCCACGACCCGGCCCGACCGGTTCGGCGGATCGACATCACCCGCCAACGCCGACAGTCGGCATCGACGAGTTCCATCCCATCCTGAGAGCCATCCTTAAGCGTTCTCTGACCGCAGCAGGTCAGCCTATCCAAATCTGGAAATCCACAAATCTCCCCTTCTCGCCTGAACCCAAGCACCGGAAATTTGAACCCTGCCTCGCTGGATTTCATCTCACAGCTCCTGAGAACGAAAGCAGAATTTAGATCGACTTTCGAGGGCCGTAAAGCCGCCGCCTAGCGTCGCGTCTTGGCGGCCGGCGGTGCGCCAAAGGGCTGGGTGACATTCTCCCAAGCGTCGGCAGCATAGGCGGTGAGGGCGGTCGGAACCGACTTCTGCCAGTCGGTGGTACCGTACCAGACCCGCCGCACCGGATCGAACCTCGGCTTGCCTTTCCAACTGCCTCTCAGCCGCCGATGTATGTCCTCTGGCAGGGGCTTCAGCAGCGCATAGTTGTTTCGCCAGTTCGGAACGGAACGACTCGCTCCCTTGAGCGGGACGGTGTGGTGGATCTCCTGGCCTTTTGCTGCCAACCCCGCCTTACGGATCTGGTATGCAGCCTGATTTGCGCTGAGAGGGCCCTTTAGAACTCCAATCCCCTTGCTTGCGGCCTTTACCCCTTTGACAATCGCCCCGGCGGGCAGGGCGTCGGCGACCGCCATGGTCGCATTGAAAGCGGCACCGGCGTAGTTTCCGTCCTGTAGATCTGCCGCCGCCTCCCAGGCGGGCCCGACCACCGGGATGAAGGACTGGACGAGGTCGGGCCGTTGGATCTTGGGTCCACTTTGAAAGTCTTGCAGCGCCTCCTGGGCCACATCCAGGGGCCACCGGAGTCCGCTATCCTCAGCCTCCCGCTGCGCCTTAACCCCGGCCATCTTTTTGTCGTACAGGTCGCCGGCAGAGTCCGGCACGCTACGCGGCTCGCCGCGAGGCATCCTTGCCATCGCATCTCTCCAAGAATGAATTTGAATTGCTGCGGCTCGCGCACCCACCGGTGTCGCTAAGCCTTTGAAGCCTGCTTCGTCAGCTTCATGCCGAACGTGTCCGACTTGCGGATGATCGCGCACTGCTTTCCGAAACCGAAGCTCTCACAATTTGCCACTCTTGTAAAGAACAAAAGAAGAACTTATGGTTTCAGCATCGGCCCTGGCAACGACGCCGTGTGGCCTTCAGTGGGGCCTATGAGACCATCGCAGCGGAGGCGTCTCGGCCGCCGCTGGTGAAGGTGCTGGTGCGGCGGGCAGGTGCCCGAGAAAGAGAAGGATGATTGATGATGCTCAGGCCAGAAATCCAGGTCAGTCACACCTTTCCCGATGATGCCATCGAAGACGACGATGACATTGTTCAATGGCCGGGATGCAACGTGGCGGAGGCCATCAAGCTCGCGCTTGAGCTTCGGGGCTATCGGGTGTCGGACCCCATCCATATGGAGTTTCTGGGATGGGAGCTGGACATCTGGCGGGGCCCTTCGACCCCTGATTCTGTGCCTGGGCCTGTGCCCCGAAGAGCCGCTGGTGGGGCACCAGGCTTGTTGGTCGGAGTGGCAGGATTCGAACCTGCGACCCCCGCGTCCCGAACGCGGTGCTCTACCAGACTGAGCCACACTCCGACTTGAGAGCGCGCCTTATAGAGGAGCGCTTTCGCAGCCGCAAGCGACCCTGGGGGCGTTGCATCCGGGGAAGGCTTGCGCTATCTCCACGCCCTCGCTCAGGTCCTGACCTGGCGGGATTCCTGCTGGGGAATGGTGTAATGGTAACACAGCGGTTTTTGGTACCGTCGTTCTAGGTTCGAGTCCTAGTTCCCCAGCCAGACTACAATCCCCCCTACAACCCCGCGCGGAACACCCAGTGGGGCCAGACCTGCTCGGAGTGCAGGGCGCGCGCCATCACCAACTCCTCCACCGCCTCGGTGGCCCCGATGCAGGAGGGGGCGTCGGCGTCGTCATAGACCACGTAGCCGCCCTTGGTCATGAACGGCCAGACCGCGTCCTGGGCGTACTTCACGCCGGAATAGATATCGCAGTCGATATGGGCCAGGCCAAAGCGGGGTTTCTTGGCCGCGATGCCCGGGAAGGTGTCGGAGAACAGACCCTTCACCACCACCAGGTTTTTCAGCCGCAGCTTGTCGCGCCGCTTGGACAGGGCCTCATAGGAGGCGTCGGCAAAGTCTCCGGCGCTGTGCAGGTCGCGGCCCGCATCGGTCACCGGCATGCCGGCATAGGTGTCACAGGCATAGACGCGGGCCTTGGGCGCCACGGCCTTCAGCACATGGGCCATGAACAGGGC
>JANPAO010000410.1:0-4609 GCA_031429955.1 Phenylobacterium sp.
GCCTATCCGGTTCTGGCGCCAGAAAGCCCTTCATTGAGGGCAGCGCGACCCCTCAACCGTCAGCTTCGCTGCCACCTTCTCCCGCAAGGGGAGAAGGACAAACGGGGTCAAGCGACTGAAATTACAGTGATTGTTGGGCTGGCCCTCGCTCCCAAGCCAGCCGATTCACTTGTGTGCATACCGTAGTCCCCCTGCGGGAGAAGGTGGCCCTGCGGAGCAGGGTCGGATGAGGGGTCGAAAATCCTATCCGATCTCAGAGTCAGAATAGCCTTCATCGAAGGCGGCGCGACCCCTCAACCGTCAGCTTCGCTGCCACCTTCTCCCGCAAGGGGAGAAGGGAAAGCGGTTCAAGCGACTGAAATTCCATTGATTGTTGGGCCGCTCCCCCGTTCCCAAGCCAACCGACGCACTCGTGTGCATGCCTTAGGGCCTTCGCCGGGAGGAGCGGGTGTGGGGCGAGGTGCCCCCCATCACCCCTCCCCCAACAACCCCGCCACAAACCCCGGCAGCCAGGGATTGCGCCCCGGCTTCATCCGTTCGGCCCGGTAGATGTGCCCCAGATCGGCATAGGCCCGGTCGAAGTTCTTGTTCACGATCACATAGTCATAGGCACCCCAGTGGGCGATCTCGGTCTTGCCCAGGGTCAGGCGGGTGGCAATCACCGCCTCGCTGTCCTGGGCCCGCGCGTGCAGCCGTCGCGACAGATCGGCCCAGGACGGCGGCAGGATGAAGACCCGCACGCTGTCGGCCGGTGCCGCATCGGCAATCTGGCCGGCGCCCTGCCAGTCGATGTCAAACAAGACGTCCTTGCCGGCCTCCAGGGCCGCCATCACCGCAGCCTTCGGCGTGCCATAGAGGTGGCCATTGACCTCAGCCCACTCCAGGAAGTGGCCCTCTACGATCTTGGCTTGGAAGCTGGCGCGGTCGATGAAGAAGTACTCCCGCCCCTCGGCCTCTCCGGGACGTGGATCGCGCGTGGTGGCCGAGATCGACAGGGTGATGTCGCTGTGATCCTCCACCAACCGGCGTGACAGCGAGGTCTTGCCCGCCCCCGCCGGACTGGACACCAGCAGCAACAGCCCCCGCCGGGTGGTCTCCCAGGGTTTGGAGTGGTCGTCGCTCATCGCCTATTCCACATTCTGCACCTGCTCGCGGAATTGCTCGATGGTGGCCTTCAAGTCCAGCCCCACAGTGGTCAATCCCGGCAGGGCCGATTTCGAGCACAGGGTATTGGCCTCACGCATGAACTCCTGGGTCAGAAAGTCCAGCCGCCGCCCCGCCGGCCCCTCGCCAGACATTAAGCTCCGCGCTGCGGCGACGTGACCGACCAGCCGGTCCAGTTCCTCCCGCACATCGGCCTTCACCGCCAGGGCCGCAGCCTCAATGACGATCCGGTCGGCCAGGCCCGCCACATCCCCGGCCAACTCAGACATCCGCCGGGCAAACCGCTCCTTGATGGCCAGGGCTTGGCCCGCAGCCTCGGTCTCGGCCTGGACCACCAGGGCACCGATCCGGTCGATCTGTCCCGCGAGTACCCCGGCCAGGGCCATCCCCTCCTCCCGGCGATTGGCCAGCAGGGCGTCCAGCGCCTGGGTCAGGCTCTGCGCCATCGCCGCCTCTACCTCCGCCAGCACCTCGGGGTCATCGCTCGCCTCGCCGGCCTCAATCACCCCGCGCAGGGACAACAGCCCGTCCAGGCTGGGCATCCCCACCCGTCCCTCGGCCAGATACGGCACCCCAGCCGACAGGTAGCGCTCCAACTGTTCCAGGTTCAGCGTGACCTTGGCCCCGGCCTCACGGCGCTTTCCCGTCAGCCCGATGGTGACATTGCCCCTCTGGAAACGCCCTTGGCCTGCCTCTCGCGCCACCCGGTCCAGGCCCTCGAAGCCCGGCACCCCGCGATAGCGGATCTCCAGATTGCGCCCATTGACCGAGCGGGCCTCCACCGACCAGGTCCAGTCGTGGGAGGAGCCTTCAGCCCGCCCAAACCCCGTCATGCCGGAGAGGGGCACTAGTGGGTGCCTCCACGCGAAGCACCCAAACCCCTGTCATCCCGGTTTCCGCGCAGCGGAAGACCAGGACCGCGTAGCGGCGGCGCGAAGCAGTCACCCAGAAACGCTGGTCTATCCTGCAAACCCCCGCGCCTATGGGTCCCGGACAAGCCCTTCAGGCGTTCCGGGATGACACGGGTTTGATTGTTCGTGGCGTTCGTGTGGTTCGTGGACATGAACATTGGGCCCCGCCCCTATTGTTCCACCGTCACACTCGGCGCGTCCACCGGCACTTCACCCGCCAGGTCCGGTGCGGCCTTGGCGGGCGCAGCGCGCTGGCGTTCGATCTGCCGCCACTTGGCGACATTGGCGTTGTGCTCGGCCAGGGTCGAAGCAAACACATGCCCCCCCGTCCCATCGGCCACGAAGAACAGCTCGGTGGTCTGTGGCGGGTCCAGGACCGCGGCAATCGCCGCCCGACCGGGGTTGGCGATCGGCGTCGGCGGCAAACCATTGATGGCATAGGTATTATAGGGGGTGGCTGCCGCCAGTTCCGAGGCCCGAATGCCCCGCCCCAGGGGCCGGCCCTGGGTGATGCCATAGATGATGGTGGGGTCACTCTGCAGGCGGATGCCCTGGCGCAACCGGTTGATGAACACTGCGGCCACGCGCGGCCGCTCGCTGGCCTTGCCGGTCTCCTTCTCCACGATGGAGGCGAGCGTCATGGCCTCCTCCGGCGTCGTAAAGGGCAGACCTGGCTGGCGCTTGGCCCAGAGCGTGGCCAGCAGCTCGTCGCGGGCATCCATCATCCGGCGCAGCACTGCCGAGCGGTCTTCGCCCCGGGCATACTGATAGGTTTCCGGCAGGATCGAGCCCTCCGGCGGGGCGGCGGCCACCCCGGTCAGGTCGGTCTTGGCCGCCAGGGCTTCCACCACCATCTCGCTGGTTCGGCCCTCGGGAATGGTGATCTGGTGGCGCACGGTCTTGCCGCTGCGCACCGTCCCAAGCACACTGGCCATCGAGGCCCTGCTCTCAAATTCATACTCGCCGGCCTTCAGGCCCCGCGCAGCCCCTGTGATCTGGGCGGCGGTCACAAAGATCGGCGCCGAGCGGATCACGCCCCCCCGCGCCAAGGTGGCAGCAATCTCCGGCAGGCTCGCCCCCTGGCGCAGCACCACCGTGGTGACCTCGCCGCTGCGGGCGACAGGCCCAGCCCCCTGGAACGACCAGACCGCCCAGGTCATCACCAGCATGCCCACCACCGCCAGGGTGGCCGCAGCACTCAACAGGGCGATGACCAGCCTGCGCATAGGGGTGATGTCGCCGCGCCTTCGGGCTGGTCTCTGGCTCACGTGACCTTCTTGAACACGACCGAGGCGTTGGTGCCGCCAAAGCCGAAGCTGTTGGACAGGACGACGTTGATCGCCATCGGTTTCGCCTTGTGCGGGACCAGATCGATCACCGTCTCCACCGAGGGGTTATCCAGGTTCAAGGTCGGTGGCGCGATCTGGTCGCGGATCGACAGGCAGGCAAAGGCCGCCTCTATGGCCCCAGCCGCCCCCAACAGGTGTCCGGTGGCCGACTTGGTCGAGGACATCACCAAGTTCTTGGCATGGTCCCCCATCAGCCGGGTCACGGCCCCCAGCTCGATCTCGTCGCCCACCGGGGTCGAGGTGCCGTGGGCGTTCACATAGTCGATATCGGCCGCCGTCAGTCCGGCGTCCTTGATGGCCATGGTCATGGCCCGGAACCCGCCGTCGCCATCCTCGGGCGGAGAGGTGATGTGATAGGCATCGCCCGCCAGGCCATAGCCCGCCACCTCGGCATAGATCTTCGCGCCGCGGGCCTTGGCGTGCTCGTACTCCTCCAGCACCAGAACCCCGGCCCCCTCGCCCATGACAAAGCCGTCGCGGTCGGAGTCATAGGGGCGGCTGGCCTTGGTGGGCTGGTCGTTGAAATTGGTGGACATGGTGCGGGCGGCGATGAACCCAGCCATCCCCACTGGGCAGATGGCCGCCTCGGCCCCGCCGGCGATCATGATGTCGGCGTCGCCGTACTTGATCATCCGGGCCCCGTCGCCGATGGCGTGGGCGCCGGTGGCGCAGGCCGTCACCACCGAATGGTTGGGACCCTTGAAGCCATAGCGGATCGACACCTGCCCTGAGGCCAGGTTGATCAGGGCTGAGGGGATGAAGAAGGGGCCGATGCGGCGCGGGCCCTTCTCGTGCAGCTCGACGGCGTTCTTCTCGATGGTCGCAAGACCGCCGATTCCCGAGCCGATTATGACCCCGGTGCGTTCCTTGTCGTGCTCGGTTTCCGGAACCCAGCCCGAATCCTTCACCGCCTCGTCGGCCGCGGCCATGGCGTAGAGGATGAAGTCGTCCACGCGGCGCTGGTCGCGGGGGCTCATGGTCTGGTCGGGGTCGAAGGAGCCCGCAACGTCGGGGCCGCCACCGCCACGCCCGTCAACGCGCGGCACCTCGAAGGCCACCTGACAGCCATAGTCGGTGGGGTCGAAGGTCGTGACCCGACCCGCTCCCGACTTACCCGCCAGGAGAGCTTGCCAGGAATGTTCCGTCCCCTGCCCCAAGGGGGTCAGCAGACCGATGCCGGTGACC